>JAAUTD010000270.1 GCA_012031845.1 Synechococcaceae cyanobacterium SM1_2_3 | reverse complement strand
CACATTCAATTGCATTAGCGTGTCCTTTGCACAGCGGCGTCATCGAACAGACCCAGGACTTTTCGCTTCGGGTTCAAAAACCGTTCGGGGTGAGCCTGTCGAACCCCGCTTTTACCAATGAATGCCTTTCGACAGGCTCAGGGCGAACGGATGGAGCGAAAGTCCTGAGACCTTACAACGTGGTGCATACGGGCCGTTGCGGCAGCATAGGGTGGCGCGGAGGGATGAAGGATGGAAGACACGCTGAAGCAAACCCAGGAACGTCTGGAGTTGGTGCTCGATGCCGCAGGTATAGGGCTTTACGATATCAACTTGCGGACCGGCAAAATCGTGGTGAACAAACCTCTCCTGCGGATGCTTGGGGATGACCAAGACGAAGTGGTGCTCCCCATGCAGGGACAGATTGATCGGATACACTCGAATGAGCGCCTTCAGGTTGTCCCGTTGTATGAAGAAACCGTGAAGGGGCTGCGGCCGGGTTTTATCGCGGAGTACCGCATTCGCCACCGGTCTGGAACCTGGCTATGGATACAGGATTGTGGCCAGGGCTTCAACCCGGATGAAACTGGCAGACCACAACGAATCACCGGCGCCTGGGTTGATATTACCGCTCGCAAGACTACCGAGGATGCGCTTCGCGTCAGCCAGGAAAACTTTCACAATGTCGTGCAGAAGAACCGCACCGGTATTCTGCTGGTGGACGAGCAGGGCGACATCCTGTTCGTCAATCCGGCTGCGGATATCCTGCTGGGGCGCAGCAGCAAGGAACTGGTGGGTAGCCAATTCGGCATCCCGGCGGTGGGGGAAAACCGAGATGGACATCCTGCGCCCGACCATCGTCAGGGGGGTGGCCGAAATGACCATGTCTGAAACCCTGTGGCAAGGCCGTAAGGCTTACCTGCTGATGTTGCACGACATTACCGGGCACAAGGAGAGCGAAGCCCGGATCAAACACTTGGCCTACTATGACAATCTGACCGGATTACCCAATCGCGCAATGTTCGCGGATCGCTTCAATCAGGCGATCCTGCGGGCGCAGCGCAATAACACCAAGGTCGCTCTTCTGTTCATGGACTTGGATCACTTCAAGCAAGTGAACGATACTCTGGGTCACAATAACGGCGATCTGCTCCTGAAGGCGACGGCGGCTCGGCTTTCCGAATCGGTGCGTAAGTCCGACACGGTGGCGCGCATGGGTGGGGATGAGTTCACCGTGCTGCTGGAAGGACTGAGGAGTCAGGAAGAGGCCAGAGAACTGGCGCAAAAAATCCGGCGCGCCTTCGAACAACCGGTCGTGACTGGCGGGCCTGAACTGTTCGCAACGCCCAGTATCGGGATCAGCATCTATCCCGATCATGCCGGGAATGCCGAAGACCTGCTCCGCCAGGCCGACAGCGCCATGTACAACGCCAAGCGTCGCAAAGATCTGGATATCTGTTTTTATTCCGAAGACATCGCTTCCCCTGCCGCCGATCACCTGAGGCTGGAAACTGGCCTGCGCCATGCCTTGGAGCGCCAGGAGTTTGTGCTGTACTATCAAATTCAGATGGATCTTCAGAGCCAGCAGCCGGTGGGGATGGAAGCGCTGATGCGCTGGCGACATCCGGAACGAGGGCTGATTTTCCCCTCCGATTTTGTGCCCTTGCTTGAAGAAACCGGGCTGATACTGCCGGTGGGCGACTGGATTCTGGCGGAAGCCTGCCGACAGGCGAGCGAATGGCGGCAAGCGGGCCTCAAACTGGTCCCTATCGCAGTGAATGTATCCCCCAGGCAACTGCTAATGCATGATCAATTCGTCGCGACGGTTCAGCGCATCCTTGCCGACAGCGGGATCAAACCTGGCCTGCTCAAGCTGGAGCTGACGGAGAGCGCGGTGATCCAGGAACAGGCGCGCACCGTGCGAACGCTGCGCGCATTGCGCGAGATGGGCATTGATTTGCACATGGACGACTTTGGCACCGGTTACTCATCGCTCGTTTACCTCAAGCACTTGCCTTTTGACATTGTCAAGGTGGATCGGGGCTTCATTGCCGACCTGTTGGTTGATGCTGACGACGCGCTGCTGACCCAAGCAATCGTGGCTATGGCGCACAGCCTGAAAAAGCGGGTCATTGCCGAGGGGGTCGAAACCCAGGAACAGGCTGCATTTCTGCGGAGCATCGGTTGCGATTACGCGCAAGGCTGGCTTTACGGCAGGGCCATGACGGCGCAGGACATGGCGGACTATTTGCGGAACCGATCCGACCGCCCTTAACCCTTCTCTGTCACATCAAATGCTCAGTTTCAGAGACTCCGACATGGCCGAGCCGATTGATCTACCCAAACCTCTGCGTATCCTGCTGGTGGAAAATGACCTGGATGACGCCCGGTTGAGTCATGAATGGTTGCAGGACGCCGATCCCGGCGGCTTCGAAGTGCAGGATGCAGTGACTCTGGCAGAAGCGCTGCGTAGCTTGGCCGAGCAAACCTTTGATCTGGTGGTGCTGGATCTGAGATTGCCGGACAGTCAGGGTCTGGCCGGTCTGCGGCAATTGCAGCGGGTGGCCCCGGAATTGCCAGTAGTGGTGCTCACGAACGGCGACAACCAAATTCTGCGCACCCAGGCCATAGCCGCCGGCGCTCAGGACTATCTGGTGAAAGGGCATTTTGAGCCAGAATACTGGCTGGCCCATGCGTTGCGCTATGCAGTGGAGCGCTATCTGCTGCAACAGCAGTTAAACGCGGAGTCCGCTCGCGCCCGGGGCGTGAGGGAGTTATGTGCGCTTGACCATTTAGGGCAGTCCGCTACTCCCGTAACTGCATTGCTCTACGGACAGAAAGCCTTGGCCGACTATGACCCAACGCTGTTCCAAACTCTGACGAAAACCTATCGTAATCTGCTGGAACAGGCGGTAGCGCAACAGATCTACAAGGTTGAGTATGCTGTGAGTCGTGAATTGGCCGCACTGGCGGAGCAGCTTGGGTTCCTGAAAGCAGGGCCAAGAGATGTTATTGATCTGCATTCCCAGGCGCTCGAGACAGCCCTGTTGGAAAGCACCAGGTTCGCCGCAAGGTTCTATACCGACGAGGGGCGGCTGATGGCGTTGGAACTCATGGGGCACTTGGTCAGCTATTACAAGCGCTCCTACCGGGATGCGCCGAGATCCGCGACCACCGGGAAGAAAAATCCATAATCAAACTCTGAGTAATCGTTATTTAATTGCAGGACTTTCGCTTGATCCGTTGGCCCTGACGCTTCGGCAAGCTCAGCGGTCGAAGGGCATTCATCGGAAAAAACGGGGTTCGACAAGCTCACCCCGAACGGTTTTTCAATCCGAAGCGAAAGTCCTGATTTGGAAAAAAGCAAAAAAATTTGATTGAGGAATGGGGTTAAACCCCATGATGGAGATTTCGATGGGTAAATATGTGCTCAAGCTCTATGTGACCGGCCACACTCCGCAAAGCGGACGCGCCATCAGTAATCTGCGCCGGATTTGCGAGACGGAACTGAAGGATCAGTATGAGATGCGTGTTATCGATGTCCTGGAACATCCCCAGCTCGCGGAGAACGAACGCATTATCGCCACGCCCACCTTGATCAAGAACTTGCCGCCGCCCTTGCGCCGCATTATTGGCGATTTGTCGGACACGGAGCGCGTTTTGCTGGGACTGGACTTGGCGCCGCTGTCCGACGAGCAGGCCGAGGGAGAAACCCACCGTGACTAACCCTATCCAGGATCATCCTCCGGTCGAAAAGCTGGCTACAGGAATCCCCGGATTCGATTCGATTGCCAAGGGCGGATTGCCCAAATGTCGCACGACCCTGCTGGCCGGTTCCGCAGGCAGCGCCAAGACCGTTTTCACCACCCAGTTTCTCGCCGAAGGCATTCGCTGCTTTGGTCAGGCCGGGGTGTTCGTGACGTTCGAGGAATCCCCGGCGGATATTCGCCGTAACATGATCTCTCTGGGCTGGGACATCGCCTCCTGGGAAGCGCAAGGGCGCTGGGCCTTTGTTGACGCCTCGCCAGTCCCCGGCGAAACCGAGGTCATCGCGGGCGAGTATGATTTAGGCGCCTGCTCGCCCGTATTGAATCCGCGATCAAGCGGGTTAACGCCCAACGCCTGGTGATGGATTCGCTCGGTTCCCTGTTCAGTCATTTCGATAATAATTCCCTGATTCGCACCGAGATATTCCGTATCTCCGCCGCGCTGAAGCTCTTGGGCGTCACCGCGCTGATGACCGCCGAACGCTCCGAAGAGTACGGGCCGATCAGCCGGTTCGGCGTCGAGGAATTTGTCACCGACAACGTCATCATTTTGCGCAACGTGCTGGACGAGGAAAAACGGCGCCGGACGATTGAGTTGCTCAAGTTTCGCGGCACCGAACACCAGAAGGGGGAATATCCCTTCACGGTGCTTCCAGACAAAGGCATTGTGGTTGTGCCGCTGTCGGCGATTGAACTCAAGCAGCGTTCGTCAAATACCCGCATCACCTCCGGGGTCGAAAAACTGGACGCCATGTGCGGCGGCGGCTTTTTCCGCGATTCCATTATTCTGGTGTCCGGGGCCACCGGTTGCGGAAAAACCCTGACCTCCACCGAATTTATCGCTGGTGGCGCGGCGTCCGGCGAACGCAGTCTGTTGCTGGCCTTTGAGGAAAGCCGGGATCAGTTGTCACGCAACGCCGCTGGCTGGGGCAAGGATTTTGATGACCTCGAATCCAGGGGATTGCTCAAGATCATAGCCGTCTATCCAGAAAGCAAGGTTCTGGAAGATCATCTGGTCGCCATCAAGGAGGCTATCGCTGAGTTTCAGCCGAGTCGGGTGGCGGTGGACAGCCTTTCGGCTTTGGAGCGAGTGGCGACCATCAAGGGATTCCGTGAATTTGTGATCGGGCTGACTTCGTTCATCAAGCATCACGAAATCGCCGGACTGTTTACCGCGACCACCACCCGGCTTATCGGCGGCGAGTCGATCACGGAAGCGCATATTTCCACCATTACCGACTCCATCATTCTGCTGCGCTATGTGGAAATGTTCGGGGAGATCACCCGTGGGCTTACCGTGCTCAAAATGCGCGGTTCAGCTCACGATAAGGAGATTCGCGAGTTTTCCGTTGACGCCAGCGGCATGCATATCGGCCAGGCGTTCCGTAATGTGACCGGTATCCTGACCGGCAACCCCCATCATGTGGCTTCCCACGAAATTAAGCGGCTGGATACGATGTTCTCCGGTAACAGCTAATAATGCAGGACTTTCGCTTCTGGTTTAAAACCGTTCAGGGTGAGCCTGTCGAACCCTGTTATTGTTATTTACCAATGAACGCCCTTCGACAGGCTCAGGGCAACGGATGGAG
>JAAUTD010000269.1 GCA_012031845.1 Synechococcaceae cyanobacterium SM1_2_3 | reverse complement strand
CACCACTGACGCATCAACTTGTTATGCGTCTGCGGCGCAGCAGCGACGCTGCATAACCGACTTTTGGAGTTTTTGCCAGGATTTTATTAAGAATCTTCAATAAAATCAATACGGTGGACGGGCTAACGAGTAGTAGTCCCCCTAAACGGGGCATTTTTCTACACCAGACCGGTGTATAATTAATAAATCTACAACAACTCACTATAGTTATCAATGGCTTCTGCAAAAATTCACCCCCTATTTCGTTCTGCTGCAACCCCTCCTCCGCCAGCGCCTCAACCCCCGAAATTGCTTGATCAGGTTCGCAACAAGATTCGGCTTAAGCATTACAGCATTCGCACGGAACAAACCTATGTGGACTGGATTCGCCGCTTCATTCTTTTTCATAACAAGCGGCATCCGGTTGAAATGGGCGCAACTGAAGTTGAAGCCTTCCTGACTCACTTGGCAGTCGTGGGCAAAGTCGCTGCCTCCACTCAGAATCAGGCTCGCAGCGCCCTACTTTTTCTCTACAAGGAAGTGATTGGTCAAGAATTGCCGTGGATGGACGACATCACTTCAGCGCAGCGTCCGCAACGTCTGCCGGTGGTGCTTACTGTGTCCGAAGTCAAAGCGATTCTGGAGCGACTGCCCGGCACACACCAATTGCTGGCTCGCCTGCTGTACGGAACCGGGATGCGGCTGATGGAAGGCTTTCGGCTGCGGGTCAAAGATATGGATTTCGACCAGCACCAGATTATGATTCGGGACGGCAAGGGCTTTAAGGATCGGATCACGATGCTCCCCGCCACGCTAATTGAACCCCTGCAACAACATCTGCTGCGGGTGAAAGCCCTGCATGACGCCGATTTGCAACAAGGCTATGGTTCGGTTTATCTGCCCAATGCGCTGGAACGGAAATATCCCAATGCCCATCGCGAATGGTATTGGCAATACGTGTTCCCGTCCCGGAATCTGTCGGTCGATCCGCGTTCCGGCGTGACCCGTCGCCACCACGCCGATGAAAAGGGTCTGCAACGAGCCATGCAGCAAGCGGCTCGCGACATCGGCTTGACCAAACATGCGACCCCGCACACCCTGCGCCACAGCTTCGCCACCCATCTGTTGCAATCCGGCTATGACATTCGCACCGTGCAAGAACTGCTCGGTCATAGCGATGTGAGCACTACCATGATTTACACTCACGTCCTGAATCGAGGCGGCAAGGGCGTCATCAGCCCACTCGATCAGATTTGAACCGTTTTCAGGAGTACGCCGTGATTCATCCACTGAAATTGATTTGCCTGTTGTTGGCCCTGCTCTTGACGTTGCCGGTTGCAGCGACCGCCTCATCGCCGGTGCAACGCTATTTTCACAACCTGCAAACGCTGCGAGCCGATTTCATCCAGCGCGTGTTCGACGAGAAAGGGCGGATCATGCAGAGTTCCAGCGGCCAAATGCTGATGCAAAAGCCCGGTAAGTTCCGTTGGGATTACCGCACGCCCGCCGTGCAACTGATCGTCGCCGATGGCGAACGGCTGTGGGCCTACGATGTGGATTTGGCGCAAGTGACGGTGCGGAAACTGGACAAGGCGCTCAGTTCAACGCCGCTGGCTTTATTGAGCGGCGCCGCGCCTATCGAGGAAACCTTCAGCGTGAGCGAAGTCGTGAACCGCGATGGTCTGGACTGGTACGAACTGACGCCCAAACAGCCGCAGCCGGAATTTCGGCTGCTGCGCGTCGCTTTCAAGGGTGAAATCCTGACCACGCTGGAAGTGGAAGACAGTTTCGGCCAGCGCACCCGGCTGGATTTTCAGCGATTGGAGCGCAATCCAGCCCTCGACCCCGCCAAGCTGAAATTCATCCCGCCACCGGGCGTAGACGTAGTGGGCGACGCGGGTTGATCTACCCGAACGCTTCCCGCAGCAACCGCTCCATCGTTTCGCCCCAGCGCTGACGGGGTTGCTGCTGCCAGAAGCGGGCATCAGGCCGACAATCAAATTTCTGCTGATAAATCGCCAGCGCCGCCGCGACCAGCGCCAGCCCAACCACCAGCAGGGGCCGGGCAATCCCGGCGACAGGCAACAACAGCAGCATCATGATCACGAAACTGACGATCCAGGCCCACGGGATATAGTGAAAGTAGCGAATCTCAAACTGGTTGCCGTCGCGGCGAATGCTCACCCGCATCGGCCAGTCGTCCTGACTTAAATAGGCGCGGCGGCGTAATTCCAGCCGGTTTTCATCCTCAACGGCGATGACGAAATCCTTCAGTAACAGCGCATTGCGCAACCGCTTCAATTCAGCGTCGCTGCCTTTTACCGTCGCCTGGCTGACCCGCCCCAAATGGGAAATCGTTAATTCAGCGTTCATGGCGGTTTTAGGAACTCACGGTAATCACCACCTTGCCGGTGGATTTGCGGGCAACCACCTGATGCAGCGCCTCGACCGCCTGTTCCAGCGGATAAGTCGCCGAGATATGCGGCTGAATCGCTCCGGCCCGATACCAGTCCAGCAAAATCCTGAAGCTTTCGGTCATCACCTGCGGATTCAATTCGGCATAAGCCGGCCAGTTCAGCCCGATCACGTCCACGTTCTTGACCAGCAGATGGTTGGCGGGAATTTGCGGCACGGTGCCGCCAGCGAAGCCGATCACCAGAATCCGGCCCTCGAATGCGACACTGCGTAACGAGGCGTTAAATAAATCGCCGCCGACCGGATCGTAAATCACGTCCGCGCCGCGTCCATCGGTCAACGCCTTGATCCGCGCTCGCACGTCTTCATGACGGGTATCAATCCCATAATCCGCGCCGTGCTGGCGAGCCACTTCCAGTTTATCGGCGCTGCTGGCGGTAGCGATCACCGTTGCGCCCAGGTGCTTGCCAATCGCCACCGCCGTCAGACCGACCCCGCCCGATGCGCCATGCACCACCAAGGTCTCGCCCGCCCGCAACCGCGCCCGATGCCACAAGGCAATATGTGAAGTACCGAACACAACCGGAAAGGCCGCGCCGTGTTCATAAGGCATGGTTCCCGGCATGGCGACACAGCGGTTGACATTGACCGCCACCTGTTCGGCATAGCCGCCATGCGGGGTAATGGCAATCACCCGGTCGCCGATGCTGAAGTCGCTTATGCCCTCGCCCACTTGCACAATCTCGCCCGCGACTTCAAAGCCGGGGCTAAACGGCGGCTGCGGCTGGACTTGATATTGGCCACGAGTGATCAGGCTGTCGGCGAAATTGACGCCGCAGGCAAACACCTGAATAACCACTTGACCGGCAGCCGGAATCGGCGCGGGCCGCTGCTCCAGCGTCAATCCCTCAATTCCGGTGAATTCATGGCAGACCATCGCTTTCATGATGAAGGACTCCGATCAAAAAAGGGGCGCACTGACCGTGCGCCCCTGCACGGTTATCGCGAAGACTTATTCCACGATGATTTTGCGCACTACGTCAGTCATGGAGATGACGCCCACCGGCTGCTCATTTTCTGTCACCACCAGGCGGTGCATCCGCCGTCCGGTCATCAAGGCTGACCGCATCACTCAGCAGCATCCCGGCATCGCAGGTGGCGCAACCGGGCGTCATGATTTCGCGCGCCTGCATCGCCCGCGCCTGCTCCGAAGTCCGGCCTTGCCGCGCCAGCACCATATCAGTCTGCGACACCACGCCAACGGCTTTACCCTGATCATCCATCACGACCACCGCATGAATCTCCTTATTCACCATGATCTTGGCGACCGCGCCGACGGTATCATCTTGTTTGCAGGAAATAATACCACGATGCATCAAATCCCGAACCAGAGCGCCGTCATCGCTGATGGTGATCGCTTCGGCTTCGGCGATGCCCGGCAACGGCGCGGATAACGGATACGGCGCGGGCGTGGCATGCACATCGCCCTTCGGCAAGGTCGGATGGGGAATGATGACGGGCGGCTTGCCGCTCGCGCCCAGGCCGAATTCAGTCGCCCCGACCAGCACCGACATGTTGCCGTGCGGATGCTTGTTGTCGTGCATCAGTTGATGAGCCACCGGAATTTCATCGTAGCTGAACGCTCGTGACATACAGGGATCGAGCAGACCGCGCAGCGCCAGTTCATTCATTTGATTGGATTGCTCGGTATTGGCGAAATGCGAGCCTTGCAGCCGCTTTTGCCGCATCCACAAATAACGCAGATCGACGGTGGCGTTGTAACCGGTCGTTCCGGCGCACACCACCACCATGCCGCCGGTCTCGCAGACGAAGATTGAGGAAGGGATAGTGGTTTCACCGGGATGCTCGAACACGATATTCGGGGCGCGTTTCTCGCCCAGCACGTCCCAAATTTTTGCGCCGAAAGCCCGTACGCCTTTCAGCCACTTGGCGTAACCGGCGTTGTCCTTCCAGTGCGGCAACAGGCCCCAATGGTCGAACTCGTTGCGGTTGATACAGCCTTTTGCGCCCAGCTTCATGCAGTAATCAAACTTATCCTCGCCCGATACGATAGCGACCGAGGTGGCGCCAGCGGCTTTGGCAATCTGGATCGCCATCGAACCAAGACCACCCGCCCCGCCCCAAATCAGCGCCACATCGCCCTTCTTGACCGCATTCTCGCCCCAGCCGTGCAGCATTCGCCAGGCGGTGGCCGCGACCAGTGTGTAGGCCGCTGCTTCTTCCCAGGTCATGTGTTTGGGCTTGGGCATGCACTGCTGCGCTTGCACTTTGGTGAACTGGGCGAAGCTGCCCCAGTTGGTTTCATAGCCCCAGATGCGGTAGGTCGGCGAGTACATCGGATCGCCGCCGTTTTTGACCCATGCACAGTCACGGCTGTAGCGCCCGCAATGGATCACCACTTCATCGCCCACCTTGACGTGAGTCACATCCTTGCCGATTTTGTAGACGATGCCGGAAGCATCGCTGCCGCCGATGTGAAAGGGCTCCGGCTCGCCTTGCTCTCCCCGGGCAAAGGCCTTGTTGCGGGCGCGATGACATCAATCGGAATGCCCAGTCCCGCCCAGACGTTGTTGTAATTGATGCCCGCCGCCATGACGTAGACCAAGACTTCGTCATCGGCAATCGGCGGGATATTCACGACTTCTTTTTGAAACGCCTCCATGGGCTTGCCGAAGCGTTCCGGGCGAATCAGCAAGCGTGCATCTTGGTGGGAATCACGCCGAGCGGAGGCATTTCACCCAGGTTGTAGAGTTCTTTCGCCATCCTGATGTCCTCTTCTATTGTGAGTAGTCTTGGGTTCAATGAATCACATAGCGCGACCGGGTCGCCGCCACGGCTTGGGCGATCCCCGTATCCAGTTCCGCGCTGTCTTTCAGCGAGGTTTGCAAATCCTGCAGGCGACCGTCTTCCAGACCGTAAATCCAGCCGTGCAACACCACG
>JAAUTD010000268.1 GCA_012031845.1 Synechococcaceae cyanobacterium SM1_2_3 | reverse complement strand
GCGGCGCTGGCGATAGGGGCCAATGTCAGCCGCGAAGAGGAAGTCGAAGCGATGTTCGCCCGGATGATCGCGGCGTGGGGCAGCATTGATATTCTGGTCAACAACGCAGGCTTGCAAAAAGACGCGCCGCTGGTGGACATGACGCTGGCCGACTGGCAAGGGGTGCTGGATGTTAATTTGACCGGCCAATTTCTCTGTTCCCGCGCTGCGGCTCGCGAGTTTATCCGCCGTGGGCCGGTTCCCGACCTGTCGCGGGCAGTCGGCAAAATCATCTGCTTGTCCTCGGTGCATGATGTGATTCCCTGGGCCGGACACGCCAATTACGCCGCATCCAAGGGCGGGGTCAGCCTGCTGATGAAGACGATGGCGCAGGAACTCGCGCCGCAGCGCATCCGCGTCAACGCCATTTCGCCCGGCGCGATCAAGACGCCGATCAACACCGCCGCGTGGGACACGCCGGAAGCCGAAGCCGCGTTGTTGAAACTGATTCCCTACCGCCGGGTCGGCGAGCCGGAAGACATCGGCAACGCGGCGGTGTGGCTGGCCTCCGACGCTTCCGATTACGTCACCGGCGCGACGCTGTATGTGGACGGCGGCATGACGCTTTAATCCCGGCTTTGAAGAGGGCGGCTGAGATGAATGAACGCTACGACTGCATCATCATCGGCTCCGGCGCGGGCGGATCGGCGGCAGCCTACCGGCTGGCCCAGGATGGTCGGCGGGTGCTGTTGCTGGAAAAAGGGCGGGAATTGCCCCGCGACGGCAGCACCCTGGACGTGGATAAGGTGATCCGTCAGGGCATCTTCAAGAGCAAGGAACCGTGGCTGGATCGCCAAGGCGGCGTCTTCGAGCCAGAGGAATATTTCAACCTGGGCGGCAAAACCAAATGGTATGGCGCGGCGCTGGTGAGGTTCGAGCCGCATGAATTCAAGGCTGATCCGGCTCATCAATGCCTGCCCTGGCCGATTGCCTATGAAGATTTGGCCCCGTACTACCAGCAGGCGGAACAATTACTGGGCGTCCATGCTTTCGAGCCGGAGCCGGATTTACAAATCATTGCCGATAAGCTCGCCCGCAATGGCGGCGGCTGGACGGCGCAACCGCTGAAGCTGGCCTTGTCGCCGGACATTCTGGCGCATCCCGAAGAAGCCGCTCATTTCGACGCCTTCGCCTCCGTCAGAAATCTCAAGTTCGATGCACAGCACGCCCTGTTGGAGCAGGTGCAACATCTGCCCAATCTCACCATCCTGACCGGGAAGGTAGTGCAGACCTTCATCGCCGATCCGTCCCGACCCGAACGACTGATCGGGGTGCGCACCGAGGACGGCGCTGAATTTCATGCCGATACCTTGCTACTGGCGGCGGGGGCGCTGCACTCGCCGCGCTTGTTGCAAGGCTATCTGGAAAGCTCCGGCTTGGCCGAACGGTTGCCCTGCGCTAATGCGGTGGGACGGAACTACAAATCGCACCTGCTCAGCGCAATGCTGGCGTTTTCCGCGACGCCAAAAACCGATCTGCTGCGTAAAACCCTGCTGCTGCTCAACGAAAAGCTCCCTCACAGCAGCATTCAACCCTTGGGTTTCGACGGCGAATTGCTCAGCACCCTGATTCCGGGATTCGTGCCGCGCGGGTTCGCCCGCGCCCTGGGTCATCGCGCCTATGGCTTCTTCCTGCAAACCGAAGACGGCTCCGATCCGGCTAATCGGGTCATCGCCAAAACCAATAAAACGCAGTATCCGCAACTGGATTACGACCCGGCGCGCTTGCCGACGGCAGTGGCGGAACATCGCCGACTGGTGCGCGACTTCAGTTGGGCGCTGTTGAAAATCGGTTTGCCAGCGGCGGCAAAAGCGATTCCGCTGGCCGGCACTGCCCACGCCTGCGGCTCGCTGACGATGGGCGCTGATCCGCAAACTTCGGTCGTGGACTCTGAAGGACGGGTGCATGGCCTGGACAACTTATATGTGGTGGACGGCAGCGTATTGCCGCGTTCCAGCCGGGCCAACCCGTCGTTGACCATTTATGCCTGGGCGCTGCGTGTGACCGAGCGGCTGCCAATCCAAAAATAGTCAGCACAGACGGCCAAAGGAGAACATTAAATAATGAGCGACACGACGCGAATCACCGATCCCGAACGCTTGCGCCTGGAACGGCAACATCACGCTCAGGAAAACTGGCGCTTGTGGGGGCCGTATCTGGCGGAACGGGCCTGGGGCACGGTGCGCGAGGATTACAGCGCCACCGGCGAAGCCTGGGAGCATCTGGATCATGCGCAATCCCGCTCGCGGGCCTATCGCTGGAACGAGGACGGGCTGGGCGGGATTTGCGACGAGCAGCAGCGATTGTGCTTCGCGCTGGCCTTGTGGAATGGCCGCGATCCGATGTTGAAAGAGCGGGCCTTCGGCCTGACCGGCAATCAGGGCAATCACGGCGAGGATGTCAAGGAATACTACTTTTATCTCGACGCGACCCCCAGCCACAGCTATCTGCACTATTTATACAAGTATCCGCAGGCTAAATATCCCTACGATTGGCTGGTTGAGGAAAACCGCCGCCGCAGCCGCCAGGACCCTCCGTTCACCCTGCTGGACACCGGCGTTTTCCACGAGAACCGCTACTGGGATGTGGAAGTGCGCTACGTCAAGGCCGGGCCGGAGCAAATCCATGTTCGCATTATCGCCAGCAATCGCGGCCCCGAAACAGCCACCCTGCACCTGTTGCCGCAACTGTGGTTTCGCAATACCTGGGCTTGGGGCGACGCACAGAAAGCGCAGGAACTGGCCGAGTTGCGCGGCGATCCGCCGGAACTGATTGAAATGCCGCCGACCAAGCCGATCTTGCGCGCTATCGCCGCCCCGGACGGCGCCGCCTGGGCGGTGTGCGCCGAACATCCCACTCTGGGCGCATATCACCTGTACGGGCGACAGGCCGCCGAGCCGCTGTTCACCGAGAACGAATCCAACGCGCAACGGTTGTGGGGTCTGGCGAACGCCACGCCGTATGTTAAAGACAGCTTCCACCGTCGCGTCATCAATGACGAACGGGAGGCGGTCAATCCGGCGCAGCAGGGAACCAAATATGCCACGTGGAATATTCTGACGGTCGCGCCGGACAACAGACCCAGCTTGATCTGGTGTTGAGCGCCGCGCCCCTGACTCAGCCGTTTGCTGATAGCGCCGCTGTTTTTGCTCTGCGCCAGAATGAAGCCGATCAGTTCTACCGCGATTTGCTGCCGGAAGCCGCCGCCGATGATCAGCGGATTCTGCGCCAGGCGCTGGCCGGGATGATCTGGAGCAAGCAGTTCTTTCATTACGAGGTGGCCCGCTGGCTGGACGGCGATCAGTTCCCGCCGCCGGAATCGCGCAAGCAGGGCCGCAATCGCGCCTGGCGGCATCTCAAGGCGGCGGACATTATTTCGATGCCGGACAAATGGGAATACCCCTGGTTCGCCGCCTGGGATTTGTCCTACCACTGCGCCGCGCTGGCGCTGGCGGACGTGGACTTCGCCAAGGATCAGATCGAACTGGTGCTGAAAGAAAACTACCTGCATCCCAACGGCCAGATTCCCGCCTATGAATGGGCCTTTGGCGATGTCAATCCGCCGGTTCACGCAATGGGCGCGCTCAAGGCGTTCCGGGCCGAACGGGTGCAGCGCGGGCGCGGCGATCTCAGCTTTTTGCAACGGGTGTTTCACAAGCTGCTGCTCAATTACGCCTGGTGGATCAACCGCAAGGACAGCGACGGCAATAATGTGTTCGAGGGCGGCTTTCTCGGTCTGGACAACATCTCCGTGTTCGACCGCTCCCATCCGCTGCCCGCCGGTTACACCCTGCAACAGGCCGACGCCACCGGCTGGATGGCGATGTTCGCGCTGAACATGACCGTGATCGCGCTGGAACTGGCGACCGAAGACCCGGATTACGAAGCGATAGCGATACAGATTTATCAGCAGTTTCTCGCCATCGCCAACGCCATTGGCGGTCAGGGCGGGCGGCAACACATTCCGCTATGGGACCCGGAAGCGGGCTTTTTCAAGGATTTGGTGACCGGGCCGGACGGCCAGAGCCAGCGGATTGACGTGTATTCCTGGGTCGGGCTGATTCCGCTGTTCGCCTGCGAAGTGGTGGATCGGCGGATTCTGGCCAAGGTTCCGCGTTTCCGCGAACTGCTGCGGGCGCATCGCCACGGCGTGTTTGACGGCAGCATCATCTGCAACTGCCCGAACTGGGAAAACGACCGGGGCGAACATCTGTTGTCGCTGGTCACCCATCGAATGCTGCCGCGCATTCTCAAGCGACTGCTGCGCGACGATGAATTTCTGTCGCCGCACGGCATCCGCAGCGTCAGCCGCATTCACGCCACTCACAAGCATCTGGGCAGCCTGCCCGGCGTCGGCGAGGCGCTCATCGAATATGTGCCGGGCGAATCCAACTCCGGGCTGTTCGGCGGCAATTCCAACTGGCGCGGCCCGATCTGGCTGCCCACCAATTACACCCTGGTGCAGGCGTTGGAGAAGTTTCATCGCTTCCTCGGCGACAACTTCACCGTCACCGTGCCCAGTCTGGGCAATCGGGAACTGAATCTGAAGGAAATCGCCACGCTGATCGCCGAGCGGCTGGTGGATCTTTACCGCCGCGACCCGAATGGATTGATGCCGGCCTTTCCCGCCGATAGCCCGTTTCAGCACGATCCGCACTGGCGCGATCTGCTGCAATTCTACGAATACTTCCACGCCGACACCGGGCAGGGCTTGGGCGCAGCCCATCAGACCGGCTGGACCGGGCTGCTCGCCAATCTGGTGATGCGGCGCTATCGGCGCGACATTCCCGCTTATTGGGGTCAGCAGTCCGGGATCAGCGCAACCCCGATTACAGATGCGGAGGTTTAAGCCATGTCCACGACGCCGGATCATTTGCGCGATGGCGTGGCTGCCGCCCGCCATCGCCGCGCCAATGTCATCACTGCCTTGCTCAGACAAACCGATGAAGCGCTGCGCCTGGCTGAAACCGTGCTTTATCCCTGGCTGGATTTGGCGATCCGGCTGTGGCTGGCGCAATTGTTCTGGGTATCGGGGATTCTCAAGCTGGCCGACTGGGACAATGCGCTGCGGCTGGCGACCTATGAATATCCGGTGGCCTGGCTTGATCCGGTCACCGCGGCGACGCTGGGGATTGCGATAGAAGTCATCTGCCCGGTATTGCTGGCGCTTGGGTTGGCGACCGGCTGGCGGTGATTCCGCTGTTGATCCTGACACTGGTGACACAATTTGAGTATCAGGCGCTGGATCTACATTGGTATCAGGCCGCGCTGTTCGGCGGGTATATCGTCATGGGCGCGGGGCCGCTGGCGCTGGATGGCTGCTGGGGCC
>JAAUTD010000267.1 GCA_012031845.1 Synechococcaceae cyanobacterium SM1_2_3 | reverse complement strand
CGACGACACCCGCATCCGGCGCCTCACTGCCCGCGATCCCAGTATTGCCTGGAAAAAGGCGCGGCGGTGATGGTCACTTCCCACCTGGGCCGTCCCACGGAAGGCGAGTTCAAGCCCGATGATTCGCTGGCTCCGATTGCCGTGCGGATGTCGGAACTGCTCGGCAAGCCGGTGCGGCTGGCTCCGATTGGCTGGGTGGATGGCGTCGAAGTCAATCCCGGCGAAGTCGTCCTGCTGGAAAACTGCCGGGTCAACAAGGGCGAAAAGAAGTCGAAAGACGATCTGTCCGAGAAGATGGCGAAGCTGTGCGATGTGTGGGTGCATGACGCTTTCGGCACCGCCCACCGCGCCGAAGCCAGCACTTACGGCATCGGCAAGTTCGCGCCGGTGGCCTGCGCTGGCCCGCTGGTCGCCCAGGAACTGGAAGCGCTGGGCAAGGCGCTCTACGCTCCGAAGCACCCGCTGGTCGCCATTGTGGCCGGTTCCAAGGTCTCGACCAAGCTCACCATTCTCGACAGTCTGGCCGACAAAGTGGATCAGTTGATCGTCGGCGGCGGCATCGCCAACACTTTCCTGCTGGCGGCGGGCAAGAAGATCGGCAAGTCGCTGGCTGAAACCGATTTGGTGGAAGAAGCCAAAAAGGTGATGGCGAAGACCAACGTGCCGCTGCCGACCGACGTGGTCTGCGCCAAGGAGTTCGCCGCGACGGCTGAAGCTACGGTTAAGAATGTGGACGACGTGGCTGATGACGACATGATTCTCGACATCGGCCCGGAATCCGCCAAAGTGCTGGCCGATATTCTGGCGCAAGCCGGTACGGTAGTGTGGAACGGCCCGGTGGGCGTGTTTGAATTTGATCAGTTCGCAGGCGGCACCAAGGCGATTGCCAAGGCGATTGCCGAATCCGAGGCGTTCTCGATTGCCGGCGGCGGCGACACCATCGCGGCGATCAATCAGTTCGGCGCGAAAGTCAGCTATATCTCCACTGCGGGCGGCGCGTTCCTGGAATTCCTGGAAGGCAAGAAACTGCCCGCCGTTGAAATTCTGGAATCGCGGGCGAACAGTTAATTTCCATCGGTTCAGCGGATAGCAGCAGGGCGGCCCAAGGGCCGCCCTTTTTTATTGCCTGGAATAATTGCACTGAAAACGACGTAGAACCGGCATCCTGCCTGTTGCAACCTTGATTGCCGTCAGGACTTTCGCTTCAGCTTCAAAAACCGTTCGGGGTGAGCCTGCCGAACCCCGTATTTCTACCGATGAATGCCCTTCGACAGGCTCAGGGCGAACGGATGGAGCAAAAGTTCTGGCCGACATCGCCCGATTGATCAGCGCCAGCCCAGAGTGAACCGGGTCAGGTCGGCCAATACGGGCCAGTCGGTGCTGAAAAAGCGGTCGCTTTTCATAAATCCTTAATTATCAATTATATAAACAATGGCATATTTGTTGATAAATAAAAGTTACGGTTGTCATTTTATTGAATGCAGCTTTGCTCAAATTCAGCAAATGCCGACCACTAACCGTTAATCAACCTGATTTTACTCAATCTGAATTGAGCCGAGGACAACGCAATGATTGACATGAAACAGCCTTCTCTGGTGCTGCACTCGCACGATGTGCCAGGTTACAAATACAAGATGTGGGCGACCTGGAACGTACCGGACAAAATGCCGGTTTCTACTCTGGTGGACTGGATTATCTGGGCTATCGATCACTCTCCGAACCTTCGACTGGACAATGTAGTGATCAATTGTCATGGCAGTCCGGGTTATTTGCATATCGGCTCCGGCATCGGCGTCAATAATTTAGACCCGTTCACCCGGCTGAGAAACAAGGGGGCGATAGGGACGATCTGGATCGTGGCCTGCCAGGTGTCGGATGGTAAATACATGCCGAATGCCTGTCCGGTGGACAGCAATAATGGCCCCTACTTCTGTTCCCGGTTGGCGGCCGCGCCGGTTGCTATGTGGTGGCCTCGGATACAACCCAGTATGTGGACATTGGCTATTATCTGGCCCTGTGTCCTTGGGGTTATATTGATGATTATGAAGGGAATGTTTATCGCTACAGCCCAGGCAAGGGCGGTGGCCGGGAGATGATTTCGCAATCCGGCCAGTGATGAGGCCACAGCGCGGCGGACCTGATCAGCGCTTTGCGCGCCGGGTCCGGCTGCGAAACTCAGCGCAGGACGGCGTCCTCGCCGCCACATCCAGCCGATTACCGCCCAACTACCCGCCGCGCTGGTTCCAGCACCTCAACCTCACCCGCATCCCCAACCACTCGCAACACCCGATTTACTGCGCTGACGACGGCTTGCAACGAAGCAGTCACGATATTGCTGTCCATTCCCACCCCGAACCGGGTTATGCAGTCATCCATGCAGATTTCGACATAGCAAGCGGCATTGGCATTCGCTCCAGCGCCAACTGCGTGTTCGTGGTAATCCACCAGCCGTAAATCCAGCCCGCAATGCCGGTTCAGCGCATCCGTGAAGGCGTCAATCGGGCCATTGCCCTTGCCGGAAATCAACCGTTCCCGCCCCTGTTCGCGGATTGTCGCAGTCAGCTTACACGTCCCGCCATGACCGTCAGGCGTGCTGCGATGCTCGATCAATGCAAACGGTTCAGTCGCTTGCAGATAGTCCGCCGCAAACGCCGCCCAAATGGCCGCCGAGGTCAATTCCTTGCCGGTCGAATCAGCCAGGGTTTGAACCCGCTGGCTGAACTCGATCTGCAAGCGGCGCGGCAAGCGCAAGCCGTGGTCTTTTTCCAGCAAATAGGCGATGCCGCCCTTGCCGGACTGGCTGTTGACCCGAATCACCGCCTCATAGCTGCGCCCGACATCGGCGGGATCAATCGGCAAATACGGCACCGCCCAGCGTTGATCGCCCGCCGCCCAACGATCTTGCTGCGCGGCAAAGCCTTTCTTGATTGCGTCCTGGTGCGAACCGGAAAAAGCGGTAAACACCAAATCGCCCGCATAAGGATGGCGCGGATGCACCGGGATTTGGCTACAGAATTCGGCGGTGCGGACAATCTCATCCATCGCGGACAAATCCAGACCCGGATCAATGCCCTGGCTGTAGAGATTCAGCGCCAGCGTGATCAAGTCCACATTGCCGGTGCGTTCGCCATTGCCGAACAGGCAGCCTTCGACCCGATCCGCGCCCGCCATCAGCGCCAGTTCCGCCGCCGCGACGGCGGTGCCCCGGTCATTGTGCGGATGCACACTGATGATCACCGCATCGCGGCGCGACAAATGTCGGCAGAACCACTCGATCTGATCGGCGTAGACATTCGGTGTCGCTGCTTCGACCGTTGCGGGCAGATTGAGAATGGCCTTGTGCTGCGGAGTTGGCTGCCAGATATCCAGCACCGCCTCGCAAATTTCCAGCGCAAAATCCAGTTCGGTAAAGCTGAAGGTTCCGGCGAATACTCAAAAGTCCAGTCCGTCTCCGGCTGTTCCGCCGCGCATTCGACAAACCACTGCGCGCCATTGCGGGCCAGCTCAATCAGCCCGGCGCGATCAATGCCGAACACCACTTCGCGGAAAATCGGCGCGGTCGCGTTGTAAAGATGGGCAATCGCCCGTTTCGCTCCGCGCAAACTCTCGAAGGTGCGGCGGATCAGGTTCTCCCGCGCCTGGGTCAGGACTTGAATAGCGACATCATCGGGAATCTGGCCGCCTTCAATCAGGCCGCGCACAAAATCAAAGTCAGTCTGCGAAGCCGACGGAAAGGCGACCTCGATTTCCTTGAAGCCCATCTGCGCCAGCAGGGCGAAAAAGCGGCGCTTGCGTTCGCCGTCCATCGGTTCAACCAAGGCTTGATTGCCGTCGCGCAGATCAGAACTGCACCAGCGCGGCGCGTGGGTCAGAGTCCGCGTCGGCCATTGCCGATCCGGCAAACGGACCGGCGGGAAGGGTTGATACTTACGGCTGGGATCATTACGCATGACACATTTCCTCTCTCAAAAGGTGTTCGAGTGATTCGGTGATTTTCAGAACAGAATGCGGCGCGAAACCAGCCGCCAGGCCGCCACTAAGCCCGACGACCGCTGGTTAGTCGCAGCAGAGCAAGAGAGAGGACAGGGATAAAAACGGGACGGTAAACGTCTACGGAAAAATAGCAGGGCTCACAACGAGATCGGCAGGAATCAGGCATTGTGGCAATCCTCAATCAACAATTTGGCGATGCGGCGACTGGCAAACAGCAACCCCGGCGCTCCATTCAGGAGGCCGGGCGGCTCAGTCGTAGTCCTAATTGTTGAGTGGATTGCTTGGTCATGAGGGGGGTAAAAAACCGTTCAAAGTAGTTGGCGGGATTTTATTGACGCCGGGTTCTTTTTGGCAAGCAGATTTTCAATGGCATCCAGCAACGCCGCCAGCGCCCCGCGATGCTGTTCCACCACTGCCTGACCCCGTAGACCGGCGCTTTGACGCAAGGACGGATCGGCCAGCAATCGGTCAGCGACAGATGCCAGTTGCGCGGCATCGGCCACTTGCCAGGCCACCCCCGCCGCAAGCAAGCGTTCGCCTGCTTCGGTGAAATTGAACATGTGTGGCCCGAACAGCACTGGCAGTCCTAACAGAGCCGGTTCCAGCACGTTATGCCCGCCGGTCGCCACCAGACTGCCGCCAACAAACGCCAGATCCGCAGCGGCATAGAACAACAACAATTCGCCCATGCTGTCACCGAGAAAAACTGCCGTGTCGGGTGCGCAGGGCTGCTGTTCACTGTGGCGAATCAGGGTAAAACCGCGCTGACGGCACAAGGCCGCCACTCGATCAAACCGTTCCGGGTGGCGCGGAACCAGCAGCAGCAGCAACTCCGGCCAGCGGGTGCGCAAGATCGCCAGCGCCTCCAGAATCTGCTCATCCTCGCCTGCGTGCGTGCTGGCGGCGATCCACACCGGGCGCGGTTCGCCTAAAACAGCTTGCCGCAATTGCCGTCCCCGCTTCGCTAAATTCTCCGGCAGCGTCAGGTCGTATTTCAAATTGCCGGTGACCTGTACCCGTGGCGCGCCCAAAGCGCGAAAGCGATTCGCATCAGCTTCGGCTTGGGCGGCGATCAGGGCGATGTCGCGCAGCATGGCGGCGGTCAGGCCGCTAAACCGGGCGTAACCCCGCGCCGAGCGTTCCGACAGCCGGGCGTTAGCGATCACCACCGGAATTTCAGCCGCCGCGCATTGCCGCAACAGATTCGGCCACAACTCGGTTTCCATGATAATTCGCCAGACGCGGACGGACAAGCCGCAGAAACCGCGCCACTGCTCCGGGCAAGTCGTAAGGCGCATAGACATGATGAATCTGCTCGCCGAACGCTTCCTGCACCTGACGGGAGCCGGTGAGGGTACTGGTCGTCACCAGCAGTGGCCACTGCGGATAGCGGGCTTGCGAGGGGCGCGAATCAGCGGCAGG
>JAAUTD010000266.1 GCA_012031845.1 Synechococcaceae cyanobacterium SM1_2_3 | reverse complement strand
GCCTGCGGCCATGCGCTCGTTTCCACCAGCGCCAATTTCAGCCGCCGACCTCCCGCTCGAACGGCGCTGGCGGTTCGGCGGCAATTGGGAATGGCGATTGATTATTTGCTGCCTGGCCCGACCGGCGGCGCGGCCAGGCCGACCGAAATTCGGGATTTGCGCAGTGGACAACGGGTGCGCGCCTAATCCTACGCCGGGTCCAGCGTCGCAATCACCCGCGCCAGCAAAGTCTTGACCTTAGCCATGCCTTCAACCAGATTGCGCTCGATCTCGGCCATCGTGATCTCGCCCGCAACCTTGCCCGCCGCCCAGTTGGCCACCACCGCACAGGCGGCATAGCGCAAATCCAGTTCCCGCGCCAGCGCCGCCTCCGGCATTCCAGTCATCCCCACGATGTCGCAACCGTCCCGTTCCAGCCGCCGAACTTCCGCTGCGGTCTCCAGCCGTGGCCCTTGTGTCGCCGCATAGGTGCAGGTTTCACGGACATCCAGCCGAAGATCGCGGGCGGACTGAATCAGCCGATCCCGCAGTGCGCCACAATACGGTTCGGTGAAATCAATATGAGTGACATGGCTGAGGTCCTTGTCGAAAAAGGTGCTGTGCCGTCCCCAGGTGTAATCAATCATCTGATCCGGGACAGCCAGCGCACCCGGCCCCAGGTCGGCGCGAATTCCGCCGACTGCCGCCACCGCAATGACCTGTTTAACGCCGATGTGATGCAACACCCAGAGATTGGCGCGGTAGTTGACCTTGTGGGGCGGGATGGAGTGATTCTGGCCGTGCCGCGCCAGAAAAACGACGGTCTGGCCGCCCAGTTCGCCCCAGATCAGCGGACTGGACGGCTCGCCATAGGGCGTGGCCCGGGTTTCCCGGTGACTGATATTGAGCGTGTCCAAAGTAGCGAGGCCGGTGCCTCCGATCACGGCAATGGGCGAAGTCATGGCGGTAGTCCTCTCGGTATGGGCGACCAGCGCGATCATCCGCCTTTCACCAGGCGGAGAACAGGATAGTCAACACTTGATCGCTTCCCCGGATGGGGGTGCGGCAGTTGCGCAAGAGGCGACTGATGAGCCTGCGCATCGTTGTCGCTGATCCTGAAGAATTGCATCAACTCTTTAAGCTGAACCGCCTGTTCACGCATCGTCTCGCTGGCGGCGGCGGTTTGCTCCACCAGCGCGGCGTTTTGCTGAGTGCTCTGATCCATTTGCAGGATCGCCTTGTTGACCTGTTCGATCCCGCTGGCTTGTTCCTGAGCGGCGGCGGCCATTTCGGCCACGATGTCGCTTACTTTTTTACCGCTGTGACGATTTCACCCAGGGTCTGGCCGGAGCGTTTGACCAGTCGCCCGCCATCTTCCACCTTGCTCACACTGTCGGCGATTAAGCCTTTAATCTGCTTGGCGGCATCGGCGCTGCGCTGCGCCAGCTTGCGCACTTCGCCGGCCACCACCGCAAAACCACGGCCCTGTTCGCCGGCCCGCGCCGCTTCAACAGCAGCGTTTAAGGCCAGCAAGTTGGTTTGAAAGGCGATTTCATCAATCGCGCTGATGATGTCGGCGATTTTGCGGCTGCTGGCGTTGATAGCATCCATTGCGGACATTGCCTGATCCACCACACCGCCGCCCTGTTCGGCCTGATGGCGGGCGGCGCTGGCCAGTTGATTGGCCTGACCGGCGTTGGCGGCGCTCTGTTTCACCGTGCTGGTCAGTTGTTCCATACTGGAGGCGGTTTCTTCCAGGGCGGAAGCCTGTTGCTCGGTGCGCTGCGCCAGATCGGCGCTGCCCTGAGCAATCTCGGCGGACGTAGTTCCGACGGTTTCAGTGGCGGCTTGCGCTTGCCCGACAATCCGCCGCAGATTAGCGTTGACCGTGTTCATGGCGATCAGCATTTCGCCGATCTCGTCCCGACGCTGCACTGTAATATCAGTGGTCAGATCGCCCTCGGCCAGCCGCTCGGACGCGATTTGGCCTTGTTGCACCGTGGACAGAATGCCGCGCATCACCCATAAACCAATTACGATCACCACCGCCAGAATCAGGATGGAAACCGCCAGCAGAAAGCGAAAAGTCTGCTGCGCCGCAGTCGTCATCAGCCCATTCGACTGCTGAACCGCGTCATCAATGTCGTCAATGTAAAAACCGGTGGACAGAATCCATTGCCATTTGTCGAGAAGCGCGCCGTAGCTCAACTTTTCAACAATTGCTCCCTGGCCCTTCGACGGTTTGTCCCAATGGTAGGTGACATAATTATTGCCAGACCGCACGTTATCGAGCAGCTTCTGCAACATCAATACGCCATTGGCGTCCTTGATCGCTAGCGCCTGCTTGCCTTCCAGCGCCCGATTGGCGCCATGCGCGACTAATGGGCCATTGGTGTGGTAGGCGAAAAAATAGCCATCACTGCCATAGGTCAGGCTGCGCAATATCGCTTTGACCTGCTCCTGCGCCTGCGGATCATCCGGCGCGGCTCGCTCGTAAATCGGTTTAATCGCCGCCAGCGCCAAATCGGCATACTGCTTTAATTCAGCCTTTTTAGCCGCCAGCATGGTGTCTCGGAGGCTCTGCGCCTGGCGTTGGGCAATGTTGTCCAATTCGTGATTGAACAACAGCGCCAGGCTGGCCGTAATCAGCGCCGCTAGCAGAATTACCAAGATCAATATCTTGATTTTCAATGAAAATACGGCACGTCTTATCATTTTTTTCCCTTGTCAAAGGATTGTTTTTTGCAGGATGGGTAAAGGCGTTAAGTTTTTATGACCTTTATTTTAGCTTCTAGGTTCGGACTTTCACTTGCAGTAGTGGAGCAGGCGTCTCGCCCGTTCCAAGCTCTGGCGCGGGTTATGAGCTTGCGCCACACCCAGATGTCTGGACGAGGATCAATCGCGGGCCGCGTAAATAGCGGGCAGATTGCGCCAATACTCCTTGTAGTCCATCCCGCAACCAAACACATAGCGATCCGGCGCCTCCAGCCCGATGAAATCCACGGTCAGACCGGGGACTTTGCGGTTGTGCTGCTTGTTCACTAATGCGGCGCTGTAAACCGCTGTTGCGCCTTGCTGGCGCATTGCGGCCAGAATGGCCTGCAAGGTATAGCCCTCATCGAAAATGTCATCCACCACCAGAACGGTTTGTCCAGCCACCGCCGGGCGAGGCGCGCAATCCAGTCAATTTTCGCCGCCGCGAGTCGCGCCGCGATAACGGGAGGCGTGCAGGTAGCCAATCCGCAAGGGGAACCGCAACCGGGACACCAGTTGGGCGGCCGGCAGAAATGCGCCATTCATCACAATCAGGATGAGCGGATCGCAACTGGCTAATTGCTGGGTAATCGCAGTAGCCATTTGTGCAAAAGCCGCTTCAATCTGTTGCGGAGTACAAAGCAATTCAGCGTCATTGAATACCGCAATGGCCTGTTCGGCAGTGATGCTGGACATGATCAACTCCTGAAAATGAGGGCTTCGGAATTAGGCAGGATTCAACGGTTTGATGTCGGAGGATGAATTGCTCAGCACGCTGCGGCGCGGCATGAATTTATGCGCGGCGTTGACTATGGTTAATCAATCCGCGCCTGCATTGCGGTGGGCGAATTCCCGATTCAAACATCAACTACTTCAGGATAGCACTGGCATGAACATCATCAGCGATTTGATGACCCGGCCCGGCGTGATCGCCGCTGGCGAATATGCCTATCGGGGCGACCGCTTTTCCTATCGGGGCGCACTGAGCGATGAGCATGCGCGCATGGCCTCCATCATGTGCCGCGCCACCACCATGAGCGCCAGCATGGAAAGCCGGATGCTCGAAGCCTTTCAGCCGGACAACGGGTTGCAACCGCCACGCGGCTGGATGGTGCATGGCCCTGATAATACGGTGTGCGTTATTGCCAACGTGTTTTGCCTGCTGGACAACGCCAAGGGTTCGATCAACGACACGATTAGCTTCATGCAGCAGGCATTGGCGCAAGTTCCGGCTGACCTGATTTGATTCCAAAGCAATAAGATAATGAGGAGAAACCACCCGTGGCGACACTAGATGACCTGATGCAGCTCCCCGGAGCAATGGCGGCGTTTGAATTCCGGGGCAGTGGCGAATTGCTGGAACAGCGCATTGCCTATCCTGACCGGATTAATGAAACAACCCTTGACCTGTTAGCGCACATGTGCGCGGCCAATATGAGCATTGCCACCATGCAGGCGCGGGGCTGGGAGAAAGTCACCGCAATGAAAGGGTTTTACCCGGTGCAGGAATTCACCCTGATTGGTTTTGACTGGTCGGTAGTAGTGAGCGGCCTGAGCCGCGAACAATACAAACAGGAAGGCAAATTCAGCCTGCCGCCGTTTCTGGGCATAGTGATGGCTAATGGCGGCGCCGACTACGAGGCCGCATTTGCCATTCTGGAACGCCAGGAGCCGATTTCATGAGCATGATCAAGCGGCTATTGGCCCTGGATGGGGTCAACGCGATTTGCCATTTCCGCGACGATGGCAGTCTGGTTGAAGGCTATGGCCTCATCAGCCCCGATGATATGTGGCGCCTGGCCCAGTTTGCGCATGACTACCGACGGATGATCCAGGGCAACGCCGATCAGTTGGCGATGTTTACCGGAATGCGCGGCTGGACTCCGCCGAGAGGCTGGATCGCCCGGGGCATTGACCAGTCGGTATGCGGGGTCGCCAATCTGGTCTGCATCGTGGATAGCGTGGATGCGCCGCTCAACGAAATTCTGCTGGAATTGCAGGAAATTTCCCGCTGGTAGCGCCTGGAATCATTCACGTATTTCCTGATCCAATGACGACAAGAAACAGCGCAGATTATTTGTTGTTTCGCATTATAGATAGTTGCAATTTTGATACTTTGTTGGTATGATGATACTGTGTTGTAAGTTCTCCAAGAACGCTAGGTCTGTCGCCGCCATGTCCAAATCCTTTTTGTCGTCCGTATGGCTTTGCGCCCTGCTAAGCGCCTGCGCCTTCAATACCGCGCCCGTCGTCGCGCAACAAACCGCTGCTGATTCCCCATTGCCGGGCCAGAGCAACGCTGCAAGCAGTCCGGGTAAATCGGTAGCGCCAGTCATCGCCAGCCTGAATGATCGGCAGACTCCAGCGACGGCCGATGCTGAGCCAGCGGCAGTGAATGCGACTGATCCGCCCGCCAGTGGTGAAACATCATCGCCAGCGGTGGAAGCCGTGGTCGCGCCGCCGCCGTTGCCGCCCTGTCCGCAGAGCGACAGCGGTATCGAAAGCCGGGTTGCGATCCAGATTTGCCAGCGGGTGCGCAGCGAGCCGCCGCCGACCAGCCTCAGCGTCCAGGGCCGCGTTCTGCGCCGGACGGAAACCACGATCCAGTTTTACGCGCATCGCGATTACCAGCAGGCTGCTGAATGCCGACGGTCGCCCTCTTCAGCAGTTAGACGCGCTGCTCAAG
>JAAUTD010000265.1 GCA_012031845.1 Synechococcaceae cyanobacterium SM1_2_3 | reverse complement strand
TTTTGTGAGTCTGCCCTGCGGCGGCGAAGACTCATGCTACTGAAGGCTACGGCTGGCGTCGGGCCAGAACCAAATAGCGATTCGCCAAGACCGTTTCGACATAAGCGGCCGGTTTGCGCAATTGCTGGGCAGTGGCCGTCGCATAATCAAGCACCGGTCGAGCCAGCAGCATCAACAACGGGCCAGCGGCCAGCAACGCAGCAGCCGGCCACCACTGCTGAAGCGGGGCAGGCGCGGCTATCACTGGCGACTCCAATGTGTTCCAGAACAGACTGCTCCCCATCCGGCCCAACGCCACGATCACCAGCAGGCTGGAAACCAGCGCCACGCTCCAAACCCACGGCAGGGCCAGCGTACCCTCGGCGGCGCGGAGCAGTAACAGTTTGCCGAGAAAGCCGCTCAACGGCGGCATTCCAGCCACCGCCACCGCGCCGATGAAAAAAAGACTGCCGAGAATGAACGGCTGGCTCACTGGCGGGGCCGATTGGCTACCGATATGACCACGCTGCACCGCGATGAGATCAGCCAGCAGAAACAGTCCGGCGGTGATTAGTGTGGTATGAACCAGATAGACCAGCGCCGCGATCAACCCGGACGCCTGCCCCAAACCCACGCCGGTCAACAGAATGCCAATTGAAATGATCACGCTATACCCGATCAGTCGGCGTAAATCCTGGCTGGCGAGAACGCCGACACTGCCAACCACCACCGTTGCCAGCGCCAGCGGCAACAAATAGGGCGCAGCGACATGGGCGACCGTTCCCGCATCGGCCCCAAACACCAGACTGAACACCCGGATGATCGAATAAATCCCAACCTTGGTCAGCAGCGCGAACAGCGCCGCCACTGGGGCGCTGGCATGGGCATAAGCTGCTGGCAGCCAGAAATACAGCGGCAACACCGCCGCTTTCAGACCAAACACCACCAGCAATAGCAGAGCGCCAGCCCGCAGCAGCCCGGCATCTTCGGTCGGCGCCGCCGCAACCCGCACCGCCAGATCAGCCAGATTCAGCGCACCGGTCATCCCGTACAGCACGCCAATCGCAATCAGAAACAGCGCCGACCCCACCAGATTCAGAATGACGTAATGCAGCCCGGCCCGAATGCGCTCCCGCCCGACGCCGTGCAGCAACAGGCAATAGGACGCGATCAGCACAATTTCAAAAAACACGAACAGGTTGAACAGATCCCCGGTCAGAAAAGCGCCATTCAGCCCCATAAGCTGAAACTGGAACAGCGGATGAAAATAGCGACCCTGGGTATCGGCATTGGTCGCCACTGCATACCACAGCGCGGGTAAGGCCACCAGCGCCGTCAGCAGCAACATCAATGCGCTCAGCCGATCCAGCACCAGCACGATTCCGAATGGAGTCGGCCAATTGCCCAGCGCATAGGCGTGATAATCGTCGCCCGCCGTAATCAGCAGCAGCGCCGCCAGCGGCAGGAGAGCGGCAGCGGCGATCAGGCTCAGGCGACGCTGATAATGGACAGGGCGAGTGAACAACAGGGCAATGCCGACCATGAACGGCAACAGGATCGGCAAAATTAGACTAGGGTTCATTCCGGCTTTTCCTCATATCTGATCCGCCATCGCCATGCTGTCCTCCAGCAGGATTTCCAGTTGCGCCAGATGGATTTCTCCCACCCCCAGCGCCTGTGCTTCCGGGGTGGCAGCCAGATCAATCTGCGGGTCATTGCTCAGGCCGATGCCCATTTTGGCGCAGACCTGATCGATCAGGCGGACGATAAGCAGCAGCGTCTGATTGGGATCGCACGGCTCACGGTGATGATCGCGAGCGACAATGAAATAGTCTTCCGGCAAATTCCAGCGCCGCATCAATACGCAGCCCTGCGCATTGTGCATGGTGCTTTCCAGCACTTCGATCAACAGGGTTTCCGGCAGATCCCGGTCGCCGGAATTCTGCCCGGCGCACAGATCGTCCATGACCCGCAGGATCACCAGTGCCGATATCATGCAGCAGACCAGCCATATAAGCTGCGTCGGCGCTCTGTTTATGGCCGCAATGGCTGGCCAGCCACTGGCAGCCGGTGGCCGAAACAAAGGCGTGCCGCCACAGCCTTTCCATGTAGCGGCCTAATAACGCGCTGCGGGTGACATAAAGACTGCGCTGCGCTATGGACAGCGCCAGGCTGGCAACCTGCCGGGCGCCAAGGCGGATAATGGCTTTGCGAATACTCACCACTCGTTGCAAACCCTGATAGAACGACGAGTTGGCGACCCGCAGAATCTGGCTGGACAGCGCCTGATCGTTGATGATCAGCGTCTCCAGATCGGCGATTTTGGCGTTTGGGCTGCTCAGCGCCTGTTGCAGTTTCATCGCCACCGCTGGAAAAGCCGGTAACTGCAAGGCGTCAGAGGACAGCGCATGGATGATCTGATCCTGCAACGAATGTTGGCACACGCCGGTTTCTCGCTATGACCGCTGTTTCAGATTTAAACCCAGGACTTTCGCTTCTGGATTAAAAACCGTTCGGGGTGAGCCTGTCGAACCCCATTTTTTACCGATGAATACCCTTCGACCGCTGAGCTTGCCGAAGCGTCAGGGTGAACGGATGGAGCGAAAGTCCTGAAACCTTGTCGCCCCTAACTCACTTGATCCGCCATCGCTACGTTGTCTTCCAGCAGAATCTCCAGCTCAGCCAGCGCCACATCGCCCAGCCCTAGCGCCTGCGCTTCCGGGGTAGCGGCCAAGGCAATCTGCGGATCGTCATGCAGGCCGATGCCGATTTTTTCACAAGCCTGATCCACCAGCCGGACAAAGAGCAACAATGTGTTGGCGGGATCGCAGGGTTCCTTATGGTGATCCTGCACCACCAGGCAATATTCTTCTGGCAGATTCCATTTCCGGGCCAGCAGCGATCCCTGCTCGGTGTGCATGTTGCTGTTGAGGATTTCGGTGATCAGACTGTCCGGCACACTGGCCGGAATGTGCCCCGTTGCATACAAATCGGCAATGATTTTCAGCAGCGCCAGTTGCCCGATATTGTGCAGCAATCCGGCCAGAAAAGCGTTTTCGGCAATAGCGCGAAAGCCGCAGCGCTCGGCCAGCCATTTGCTGCCCACTGCCGAGGCGAAAGCGTGCCGCCACAGCTTTTTCTGATAAACCTGGAACGCGCCGCTGGTTTTTTTGATACATCTGCTGTTGCGCAGCCACCATCGCCAGATTGGCGACCTGCTGATTGCCCAGACGGATAATGGCTTTGCGGATCGTGGTGATCGGTTGCAAGCCTTGATAAAAAGCCGCGTTGGCGACCCGTAAAATCTGGCTGGTCAACGCCTGATCCTCAACGATCATCCGTTCAATGTCGGCGATGCCCACATCGGTGCGGCTGAGGATTTGCTGAAGCCGCAGCGCCACTGGGTTAAACACGGGTAACTGGAGTTCGCGGGATTTGATGATCCCGACGATGAGTTCGTGCAGGGATTGTTGCGGGGCAATCATGATATGCCTACCAGACGTTTGATTTCGGCCAGTGATCGCGGTTTATCAAGGCGCGGCAAATAGCGAAACACTTCGGCCAGCGTCGTTTCACCCAGCGCCGCCTTCAGCAACCCGTCCTCCAGCAAAGTCACCATCCCTGAAGTTTCCAGGCTGATCCGCCGAATTTCGTGCGAAGTGCGCTTTTGAATCATAGCGTCTTTGACCATCACGTTTAGAACCAGCAGCTCGAACACGCCAACCCGGCCTTTATAGCCGGTATGGCGACAGGCTTCACAACCACGTCCCCGTTTAAAGCCAGTGCCTTCCAGATCAACCCGCCGGTAGCCTAGCCGTTGCAATTCAGTGGAATTAAGCGAATAGGGTTCAGCGCAATTTGGACAAACCCGTCGCAATAACCGTTGCGCCAGCACCGAAACCACGGTGGAAGAAATCATAAAAGTCTCAATGTCCATGTTCATCAGCCGCAACAGCCCGCCAATCGTGTCTTCGGTATGAAACGTGGTCAGCACCTTATGGCCGGTCAAAGCCGCCTGAATCGCCGCATCGGCGGAAAAGCGGTCGCGGATTTCGCCCAGCACGATCACATCCGGGTCTTGCCGCATGATGTAGGGGAGCGTGGTTTCAAAAGTCATGTCAATCTTGGGATTGAGCGAGCATTGCGCAATGCCTTCAATGACATACTCCACCGGATCTTCAACCGTGGTAATGCAGCGATCAATGCTGTTCAGGTAGTTGACGCAACTATAAAGCGTGGTGGTTTTTCCAGTGCCCGTCGGGCCGGTAATCAGCACGATCCCGCTGGGCAAATCCAGTGCGTCTTCATAAAAGCGGGCCAGAATGCGCGGAAACATTCCAATCTGATCCAGCGGCACCAACTGCGCCTTGCGCAATAGCCGCATCACCACTTTTTCGCCATAAATGGTGACATAAACCGACAGCCGAATATCAATCTGCTGACCAGTTTTGGGGTCTTCAAAGGTGATGTGGCCGTCCTGATGCCGCCGCCGCTCAGCAATGTCCGCCTTGCCCAGAATCTTGAGGCGATTGACGATTGAAGAAGTCAGTTTTTTGTCCAGTTTTTTATAAATGCTGAGAACACCGTCACAGCGCAGGCGAATCCGCAGATGCTCCTTCATCGGTTCAACGTGAATATCGCTGGCGCGGACGTTCAGCGCATCCAGCAGCAGTTCATTCACCAGGCCGACGACCTGGGCGATTTCGTCAGTCTGGATAATCTGCCCGCCCATCACGTTGCTCTGGCGCTTATAGGCTTCCAGGGTCTCGCTAATAGAGCTTTTAGCAGCAATCAAGGGAACCAGTTCCGACCCAAACACCCGCTCGGCGTCCTGACGGGCGCGCTGATCCAGCGGATCGGCGAACGCCACCAGAATCCGGCCATTTTCGCTGCGAATCGGCAAAAAATAGCGTTGCAGATACCAGTTGGGGTTGGCCTTGTCGAGCAGCTTGCGGTCGACTTCACCCAGGTCCGGGGTGATCTGCGGAAAGCCCAGTTGATCGGCCAGAACCTCAATCAACTTGTTTTCTTCAATAAAATTGTTTTCGACCAGAATCTGTCCCAGCTTTTTGCCGCTGCCTGATTCCTTCTGCAACGCCAGCGCAGCGCGTAAATCCATTTCCCGCAGATGGCCCAGTTCGACCAGCAACGCACCGATCCGCACCGAAATCCGATGCTTACGCAGGGTGGTGCGCTGCTGATCCAGATTCACATAACCGATTTCATGCAAAACGCTCAGCAGCGGTTTTTCCGTAGACAGCTTGTCGCGAACCCGAATGGCGTAGGCGAGCTGCTGATGGGTGAGTATCCCGTCTTCCAGCAGGAACTTGGCGATTTCCATGCCAGTGTCATTAGGATCAAGCGGGGTGCTGGAACGCGAATCGTGGCGAACCGTGGACAACGCGCCTGCATGATCCGGCGCCTGCACCGGCAGGACGGTGATCTCCATGCCGGCGTCATTAGAATCAAGCGGGG
>JAAUTD010000264.1 GCA_012031845.1 Synechococcaceae cyanobacterium SM1_2_3 | reverse complement strand
CCGGGACGCGCAACAGCCGCACCAGGTGCTGATGGTTCACGATCGCGTACGAGTGCGGCAGGAATCGCCACCCCTCGACGATCAGGCGTGCCATGGCGCCTCCATACTCGATCCTCGGTTCACAACTGGCTCAGGAATCGCGCATCGTTCTCGAAGAGCATGCGGATATCGGGGATCCCATACCGGCCCATCGCGATGCGCTCGATGCCAAAGCCGAACGCAAAGCCCGCGCTAATGCCGCCCTGGGCCAATTAAAAGCCATGCTCCGACAAGGCGCACCTGGCGCACCTTTCCAAGCTGTTCAATCGCAGTAAAACCACGATGCAAACCTTTTTGGAAGGGCAGCAGGGTAATCTGATTATCGCGGTGATCTTGGCGTTGCTGGGCGGCTTTGCCCGCGTCATGCAGCGGCCCGCCAGCATCACGATTGCCCTGCTTCTGGGTCGAGTCATTGCCTCCGCATTCGCGGGGATTACCGTGTTTCTGCTGCTGGATCAGCCCGGCATCAACATGGATGAAAGTTTACGCGCCGCCATTACCGGCATTGCCGGATATGCAGGCGTTGACCTGCTGGACGTGTTGAGCAATCGCCTGATTGCCTTCAGTCAGCACTATCGCACCAATCACTCCAAGGATGACCGCAATGCTAATCCTTAATGTCGCCCTGGTGTGGATAAGTCTGCTGCTGTTCATTCACGCGATGAACGCCTATCACGCCATATTGCAGTCAGACTCATGCCCAATGGTGAAAGCAAATACGCTCCGCATCCTGGGCGCGTTGCCGTTTCTTGCCATTGCCTATATCTGTTCAACCTTGCGCTGGATAAGTCTTAACCTCAGTGACCAGATTCCCAGCACCGATGATGTTCTGTGGTCACTCATTGAAGGCGTGATGCTTTATATGCTCCTGCTGTTCTGTGATTTATGCCGAAGCTGGATTAAATGCCAGTCGCACGAACAGCAGGGCAAATGCGCGTTTGAACGCCGGGTCGCCGTCCGATGAATGATGAACTCAAGAAACTTATTTTAGGAATCTTGCTGATGGTCATGGGCGCTATCGGCGGCGCATCCACGATTCTGATCTTGCGGTATCTGGTGGAACAACTGGGTTTCCTGTCATGAAAACCAAATGTCTTAATAGCCTGCTGTTTCAATCTCCCGAACCCGAAGAGATAAAGCCCTTTGTCGGGCGCAATCCCGCCGAATTGCAAGGCCGCGATGTGTGTCCGCACTGCAAACAGGAAACCACGCGGCACAGCTTTATTGCCCCCGATGGCGTTTGGATTGTGAGCCACCATTGCAGGCTACACGGCGATGTAGCGCCCATGCGCAGCGTTATCGTCAACCCAATTCAATCATTACTGCAATGGCCGCCCACGCATCCCTAATCGAGGATGTCTGTAGCCCTTGAGCGAAGATACCGAAATGAAGATCGACGCTTTACTTCATGCCGAGAACATCCAGCGGCGGGCGGTTTATCGTCCTGGGGAAGTGTGTCGGCTGTTGCGCATCAGTCCAACCACCTTGCGGCAGTTGTGCGAACTGGCGGAATCGTCCGATGGATCATCAAAACCGCGTGAAGGTCTTGAGTCATTCCGCCTTGGTCATCATCGGCGGATTGAACATTCAACGCTGGTGAATTGGCTGGCGCGAAACCGCAATCAATAAAAAAGTCGGCGCTAATCGCCAAAACAGCCAAATTCAACGTGCTTTTCGCCTTATCGCCGTGAATCATCGCCGCTATTGTCAACAACGCTACAGAACGAAGCCGATGGACACCTTTGACCGTTGCCTGCAACTCATCCTGGACGAAGAAGGCGGTATCAGCAACCACCGCCAAGACCCCGGCGGCTTAACGAAATTTGGCATCAGCCGCCGTTCTTATCCGAATCTGGACATCAACAGCCTGACTCTCCAGCAGGCCAGCGAAATCTACCACCGCGATTACTGGACGCCGATTAAGGGCGACCTCTTGCCGCCCGGTCTGGACTTGATGATGTTCGATGGCGCCGTCAATCAGGGGACACACACGGCTATCGTGCTGCTGCAAAAGGCGCTGGACATTAAGGCGGACGGCATCATTGGTGAAGTGACCCTTTCCCGCGCCAGTCGCGAGATGCCGACCCTGCTGATCACGTTCGCGGCAGAACGCGCCTTGCGCTACGAATTCAACCGCAACGAAGAGACCTTTGGGCGCGGCTGGTATCGCCGTCTGTTCCGTATCCAGAACGCCGCCCTTGCCTTCTATGGCGACTACCACCACAGGAAACCCGCTGCATGAAATTAGGCCCGATTGACTTCACGCAGTTCAGCACATGGCGCGGCGCGGCGGGATTTCTGGCGATCTTTGGAATCGCGGTCAGCCCCGAACTCACCAACGCGATCTGCTTGGCGCTGGGCGCGGTGCTTTCCGCGATTGAGATTGCCCGCGATGAATACGCCCACCGAAACGCGGCGCAACCGCTGAACCTCAGTCCCGATGATCCGCCGCCCGGCGCAACGGCTCTGTCTATCGCTGTTGCTCAGCGGTTGCGCATGGAGAAACGCGCCGCGCAAGCCGACCGCGATTTGGAAGACCACGCCCGCCGGCGCGAACCCAAACCCGAACTCGAATCAGCCAGCGGTTTTGAGAATCGCTGAAATCAGAGGGGTAGCCCGATGAATCGCGTAGACGTTCACGTTCTGCATTGCTATGAGCCGCCGGAATGGATTGAGGCGTGTCTGCAATCAATGGAAGCCGAGCCGGTGAACGTGCATTTGTGCGCGGGAATTAAAGGCAAAGTCGGATTAGCCCGCGCTAATGCCTTTCGGCTGGGTACGGCTGACTATGTGGCCTTTGTGGATGCGGATGATGAAGTGATGCCGGGCGCATTTGAAGCGGCGCTGGCGATTCTCGATAGCCGCCCTGAAATTGTCGCCACCTATTGCGATATTCAACTGATTGATCAGCCCGATGGTATTGGCTACATCAAAGCGCCGTGGAATCCATTAAGCCAACTGTTCAGCCCGTCAGAAGTTCACCATCTGCATGTGATGCGCCGCGCTGCTGTGATGCCGCACCTGGAAGAATTGGAACGCTGGGACGGCTATGAAGAATATGTACTCATGGGGCTGATCTGCCAATTCGGCCAGCAACACCATATCCCGCGACAGCTTTATCGCTTTCGCCAGCATAATTCTTATCCGAGAGCGGGCGCGATTGGTGGCGATCCCATGCGTAAAGCGGCTGGAAAAAAGGTAACGCCTATTCTTTACTGACCTGCACAAACGAAGGTATCCGGCAATGCAATTAACGTGGCAGGATAACGACGCCTATGATGCCGTTTATCTCGCGCAAACCGGCTCAATTCTCGCCGTAGCGACCGTTTCGGAACCGGAAGGCCCCATCACATGGGCAACGAACTGGATCGCCGCTGACGGGCAAAGCAGCGGCCCTGACGTTATCGCCGATGGCAATACGCTGATGGTGATCCAGGGCGAACAAACCGGCGCGGGCTTATTCGTCATTTTCGCCGAATGCAACGGCGAACTCTTGCCGGAAATCGTGCTGATGATTCTCGGCGCTGGCTATGGCAACGCCAGCTACGGCAATCAGACCGTGCAGGCCGCGCCGCCGCAACCGGAACCCTTGTTACCGGCTCCAACGCGATTAACAGCGCCGCAAATTGTGAGCGTTTCGGTTTCCAGTCTGAATCGAATCACGATAAAAATGATGGGCGTGGATTGGCAAAACATCCCTGAATTTCCTGAGTTACTCTATTCATTCCGATTTAGCAGAAACGCTGAATTGATTGAAATATGGAAAACGCCGGATGGCCCTGCACATTTAGAGCAGAATTTTTTTATTGGTCATCCATCGATCACGTTCGATAACGCCGCCGAATGGAGCCTAACGATTTCTGGCAGTTATCGGGATAGTGAAGGGCATTTAGTGTATGGCGAATCCAGCATTGCCCCTTTGAGACAGGAATCAAGCGCCGTTCTCAGCGAGTTTCATTTTTACGCTGACGGCGGTATCAGTTGGGTTTTTGCCGACTGGCAAAATGCCAAACCGATTGCAGTGGAATCGAGAATAGATGGCGGTCTTTGGAAGCTGGCCTACATTACTGATAAAACCGTTTCTAACGCGCATTCAATCCTTCACGATATGGCGTTTTACCAGTTCTATGCGGGATTTGATGGGCAAATCCATACCGTAGAGACCAGAGCGCGGATTGATGGCAGTGCCGACCCGTGGAACTATGGCGAAACTCACAGCCTGATTTTAGCGAGTGAATTTACGCCGACACTGGTTTGGAATAGCCACAGTTTCACCAGAGAAAGGGGAGAATTTTCCGTCCCTCTGCTGATGTTGAGTGGACGCCGTGATGAACGATTTGACGCAATCAACGCGGCTTTTTCTATGGATGGAGAGCCGTTTATTCCCATTCCGTATAGCCCGAAGACCACAGAAACGACCACTGCTTTTGTAGAGCTGGTTCGGTATCTATCCGCCTCGAAAAAAGATGGGCGCTATCACTCACTGATCGTGAAAGAATCTTTTATCCGAGCAGGGATATAGCAGTCCTATACAGGTTGTTGAATTTTTAATACCATTCCAATTTCTTGAAGTTAAAAATTCTCTTATCAAGATAATTAAGAAATCTTCTCTTCATTTGGTGAAAGCTTTCGCTTTGATAAAAGTGTTTTCGCAGGAAATCTTTTCCTCTTAACCAAACATCTTCCACCGGATTTTGATCAGGAGCATTCGGCGCAAAAGGGTAACAGTTTATTTTCCGGTCTTTTTCATGGGTGATTCCTTCATTGACTTTATCCAGGTATGTTTGCACTTCTTTACCCGTATGATAGCTCGCATTATCCCAAAGAATAATCCATTTCTTTTTCGGATAAGCCGCCTGTAAATCTTTTAGAAAAGCAATCGTATTGACTCCATTTCCTGTCGGATAAGGCTTGATAAAAAACTCTTGGTTGTAAAGATTAAGACCGCCATAGTACGTTTGTCTCTCTCGGCTATTTTCAATGGGAACTTCAGTTCTTTCATTGCGCTGACCCCAGACATAGCCGGTCGCGTCACCGGCGAGTAAATGACATTCATCTTGAGCAAAAACAACCACTTCACCCGATTTTATTTCGGCTTCACAGGCATCCAGTTTTTTTTTAGCTCCTGTCGTTTTAACAGGACTTCCACTTCATCCCGTTTGGGGTTAACCGCTTGCGTTTGATGCCAGCTTAAGCCACCTTCTTTGAGAAGGTCATAGTAAGACTGGCTCGATGAGTACACGATTCCGTAGCGATTTTTAATCAATTCCCTTAACTTATCCACGCTATAATGAGGCTCATCTTTCAAATGTAGCAGGATTTCGAGACGCTGGACTTTTGTTAGAAATCCTTTGCCGCCTTTATAATTTAATTGCAACCCTTGAGCGCCTTTATCTTCATAAATCACTTTCCATTTACTCACAAATCCTTCAGAAACATTGAGTAGAATGCTAATCTGTTTCGGTTTTAA
>JAAUTD010000263.1 GCA_012031845.1 Synechococcaceae cyanobacterium SM1_2_3 | reverse complement strand
TCGCCCACCACGGTCAGCGCGGTAAAACCAAACTGCCGACCGCCCTTAACCACTTTTGGCCACCCGGTTGACGGTGATCAACTTCTCTTGCAGACCATCGCTACTCTGGGAACTTTCCACGTTCGTCGCCATATCTGTTCCTTAAAACTCCAAACCATTCTCGCGGGCGGCATCGGCCAACGCCTTGACCCGGCCGTGATACTTGAAGCCGGAACGGTCAAACGCAACTTGAGTAACCCCCATCGCCTTGGCTTTCTCGGCAATGGCCTTACCTACCGCCCGGGCAGCTTCCACATTACCGGTACTGGTAAGCGCCTGGCGCAACACCGGCTCCAGGGTAGAGGCGGCCACTAAAGTTTTATCGCCTGCTGGCGCAGGCGCAATGACTTGGGCGTAAATATGGCTGGGCGTGCGATGCACGCATAACCGAAACACGCCCATCTCACGAATTTTAAATCGCGTCCGCATTCCACGCCGCAGACGCACGGCCTTCTTATCGGCTGCTTTCTTGTCCATGGCGGCTCCTTACTTCTTCTTGGCTTCTTTCAAAATGATCGTCTCACCCACATAACGCACACCTTTCCCCTTATAAGGCTCAGGCGGTCGGTAGGCGCGAATTTTAGCGGCGACTTCACCGACTTGCTGCTTGTCTACGCCGCGAATAACAATCTCGGTTTGAGTCGGAGTCTCTATGGCAATACCTTCCGGCACTTTGAAATCAACCGGATGAGAGAAACCGAGCGTCAAGTTCAACACCTTGCCCTGCGCTTGCGCCTTATACCCAACGCCAACCAGTTGCAACTTGCGCTCAAAGCCCTGCGTGACGCCGATCACCATGTTATTCAACAACGCACGCATGGTGCCGGTCATCGCTCGATGCTTGCCATCATTAGTGACATCACGGGGGCTGACCTTGAGTTCAGATCCATCCTGCTGCACCACAACCCACGGATGCACATGCAGATCCGCCGTACCTTTCTTGCCTTTGAAAACAACATGCTGGCTTTGAATGGTCACATCTACCCCAACAGGCACAGGAATAGGTTTTCTGCCGACCCGTGAGCTGCGAATCTTTTTTTCTTTGTTCAGGCTTGCCACGACGCTACTCCTTAAGCCACAGCACAGAGTACTTCGCCGCCATGACCGGCAGCGCGAGCTGCACGATCGCTCATCAGACCTTTGGGAGTGGAAATAATAGCCACACCCAAGCCACCCATAACCTTGGGCAACTCGTCTTTACCACGGAACATGCGCAGCCCTGGACGGCTGATCCGCTGGATTCGCTCGATAACCGGACGACCTTCGAAATACTTTAGAGCAATCGTCAAATCGGCTTTGCCGGGGGTGGTCTGCACAACCACAAAATCAGCAATATAGCCTTCGTCACGCAATACCTGGGCAATAGCCACCTTCAGCTTGGAAGTTGGCATACTCACCTGAGTCTTGGCTGCCCTTTGGGCGTTGCGAATGCGCGTCAGCATATCCGCAATGGGATCCGTCATACTCATGGTCCAAAATTACTCCATGTGGTCAGTCTTGGGGCCACCGCCGGTAGCGGGGCAAACCCTGAACTTAAATAATGTCTTCAGTAATATAGATAGAGTGCCGACCACAACAGGTCGGATCGCTTACCAACTTGCTTTCCGCAGGCCAGGCACATCGCCCCGCATAGTGGCTTCTCGCAATTTATTACGACCCAAGCCAAACTTGCGATAGAAGCCGTGTGACCGTCCGGTCAACCGGCAGCGATTGCGCAACCGACATGGACTGGCGTCGCGAGGCATGGCCTGAAAGCATTTCTGGGCTTCCCGCCGTTGCTCATCGCTGTTGGCAGGGTCGCGTATGGTTTCTTTCAATTCAGCTCGCTTGACTGCGTATTGCGCCACGATGCGCGCCCGCTTGACTTCACGATTAATCATGCTCCGTTTAGCCATCGCCTAATCCTCAATTGCGGAACGGAAAATTAAATGCCGCCAACAGTGCGCGCCCTTCTTCATCGGTGCGCGCTGTGGTCGTAATGGTAATATCGAGGCCGCGAATGGCGTCAATCTTGTCATAGTCAATTTCGGGAAAGATGATCTGCTCGCGCACACCCAGACTGTAATTACCGCGACCATCGAAAGCGCGGGCGCTGAAGCCACGAAAATCGCGGATACGCGGGATAGCGATATTGACGAGCCGATCCAGAAACTCATACATCCGCTCGCGCCGCAGGGTCACCTTGCAGCCAATGGGCCATTCAGCACGAATCTTGAAACCAGCGATAGACTTGCGCGACAGGGTGACTATGGGCTTCTGTCCGGCAATCTGGGTCATGTTGCCTACGGCGTGTTCCATGATTTTCTTATCGGCGACAGCTTCACCAACGCCCATATTCAAAGTAATCTTGGTGATACGCGGCACTTCCATGACATTGCGGTAGCTGAACTGCTCAAGCAGCTTCGGCGTCACGGTCTCGCGATAAAACTGTTTCAGTCGGGCCATGACCGCTTCCTCAGACATCTACGACTTCGTTATTGGATTTGAAGTAACGCACTTTGCGGCCATCCTCCAGTGTGCGGAAGCCCACCCGGTCACCTTTTTGGTGAGCGGGTTGAACAGCATCACATTGGAAACATGAATCGCTGCCTCACCTTCGACAATACCACCGGCGACGCCACGGGCCGGATTGGGTTTGGTGTGGCGCTTGACCATATTCAGGCCCGCAACAATCACCCGCTGGTCGTCAACCACTCGCGTAATTTTGCCGCGCCTGGTTTTGTCCTTGCCCGCGATGACAATCACTTCATCGCCTTTTCTAATTCTACGCATGATCGTTTTCCTCCCGCCTCACAACACTTCCGGAGCCAGGGAAATGATTTTCATAAACCGTTCGCCACGCAACTCACGGGTAACCGGCCCAAAGATGCGGGTGCCAATCGGCTCCAGCTTGTTATTTAGCAGGACTGCCGCATTGCCATCAAAGCGAATCAATGAGCCATCAGTGCGGCGCACACCCTTGCGAGTACGAACCACCACGGCATTATAAACCTCGCCCTTGCTGACCTTGCCCCGCGGGATCGCGTCCTTGACGCTGACCTTGATGACGTCGCCAATTTGCGCATAGCGACGGTGAGAACCGCCGAGCACCTTGATGCACATCAGCCGACGGGCGCCGCTGTTGTCAGCGACTTCCAACATTGTCTGCATCTGAATCATGGTTCCACCATCCCGTTCACAAAATCTGGAAAATAGCGACTGGCCGGGCAGACCGACGACGCACCTAAGGCCATCATTGGGTCCGCTCAACGACAGCGACCAAGGTCCACGCCTTGGTTTTGGAGCGGGGGCGATCCTGCCTGATGGTCACCAGATCGCCAGCATGGCATTCATTGCGCTCATCATGCGCATGCAGCTTGGTCGTCCGACGAATATATTTGCCATAAACCGGATGCTTCACCAACCGCTCAATCGCCACCGTGATGGTTTTATCCATCTTGTCGCTGGTTACCCGTCCAGTCAGAGTACGCTCTACCCGCGTTTCCGTCGTTGTCATGCCGCGATCACCTTCTCGCTCAACACCATTTTGACTCGCGCAATGTTGCGTCGCGCCCGCTTGAACAAGTGAGGCTTGCTGGTCTGGCCGGTGCCTCGCTGCATCCGCAGGTTGAACTGCTCACGCCGCAGCGCCAGCAATTCCTGTTGCAATTCATCCACGCTTTTCTGCCGCAGTTCACTCGCGTTCATTACATTACCGTCCGAGTCACAAAGATCGTTCGTACCGGAAGCTTTGCTGCCGCCAAGCGAAATGCCTCGCGGGCGATAACCTCGGTCACACCTTCCACTTCGTATAGCACTCGACCCGGCTTAATCCGGGCCACCCAGTATTCAACATTGCCTTTACCACTGCCCATGCGCACTTCCAGCGGTTTCTTGGTGATCGGCTTATCCGGGAAGATGCGAATCCATACTTTGCCGCCACGCTTGATAAAGCGATTAATTGCCCGGCGGGCGGCTTCGATCTGGCGGGCGGTCAACATCCCGCGAGTGGTGCATTTCAACCCGTACTCGCCGAAACTCACCCGGGTGCCGCTGGTCGCAACTCCGGTGTTGCGGCCTTTGCGCTGCTTGCGGAATTTCGTTCTTTTCGGCTGTAACATGTTCCGTCTCGTCTATAAACAAAGGAACTCCGCGATGGGGCGCGGAGTTCCGCAATAGTTTCAAGCGCCTAATTGGCAGTTGCCTTGTCGGATTTGGCTTCGCCCTGCCGATCCAATCCAAACACTTCACCTTTGAAAATCCAGGTCTTGATGCCGATCACGCCATAGGTGGTCTGTGCTTCGGCGAACCCATACTCCACATTGGCGCGCAAGGTATGCAAGGGCACTCGGCCTTCGCGAGTCCATTCGCTGCGGGCGATTTCAGCGCCGTTCAACCGACCGGAAACCTGTATTTTAATCCCGAGCGCACCCAACCGCATGGCATTGGTGACCGAACGCTTCATGGCCCGTCGGAACATGATGCGCCGCTCCAACTGCTGAGCGACCCCTTCAGCGACCAACTGGGCATCCAGCTCCGGCTTACGGATTTCTTCGATATTGATCTGAAGATCCTTGACATCAAGCCTCATCATCTGGGTGACTGCCTTACGCAGCGCCTCAATATCCTCGCCTTTCTTGCCGATGACGACGCCGGGCCGGGCGGTATGAATTGTAATCCGCGCCAACCGGGCCGGCCGCTCAATCTGAATCCGGCTTACCGAAGCATTAGCCAGTTTCTTTTTCAGGAACTGGCGCACTTTCAAGTCAGTTTCGAGCAAATCAGGAAAATTCTTGCTGTTAGCATACCACTTTGAAGTCCAGTCAGACGCAATGCCTAACCGGATGCCTGTGGGATTGACTTTCTGACCCATGTCGCTCTCGCTCCTAGTTTTCGGTCACAGTTACAGTAATGTGACTAGTACGCTTGACAATCCGGTTGCCTCGACCCTTGGCGCGAGCGTGCATCCGCTTCAGCAGCGGGCCACAATCCACACAGATAGTCGCCACCTTTAGTTCATCAATGTCGGCGCCTTCGTTATGTTCAGCATTGGCAATCGCCGATTCCAGCACTTTCTTGATCAGCAGGGCCGCTTTCTTGTTACTGAAAGTTAGCAACTGCAAAGCCCGACCCACCGGCAGGCTGCGAACCTGATCTGCAACCAGCCGGGCTTTCTGTGGCGAGATGCGGGCGTGTTTCAAAATGGCAACAGCTTGCATGGCGTGATCTTCCTTATTTGGACTTTTTATCCGCTGTATGCCCGCGATAAGTGCGGGTGGCAGCGAATTCGCCCAGTTTATGGCCGACCATGTTTTCGGTGACCAGAATCGGTACATGCTGGCGACCGTTATGCACAGCAATAGTCAACCCGATCATGTCAGGCAAAATCATTGAACGCCGCGACCAAGTCTTGATCGGCCGCCGGGTATTGGTAGCAACCGCTTGATCCACCTTTTGAGCAGATGAAGATCAACAAACGGCCCTTTTTTTTA
>JAAUTD010000262.1 GCA_012031845.1 Synechococcaceae cyanobacterium SM1_2_3 | reverse complement strand
CATTGGCTATACGATGGTGTACGGCATTATTGGCATGATCAATTTCGCCCACGGCGAGATTTACATGATCGGCGCTTACGTCGGCCTGCTGACGATCACCGCGCTGGCTTGTTCGGCGTGGAGAGCATCTCGCTGATCCTGCTGGCGACTCTGGCGATCAGCATTCTGATCACTGGTTCCTATGGCTGGATCGTGGAGCGGCTGGCGTATTGGCCCTTGCGCGGCAGTCCCCGGCTGGTGCCGCTGATCTCGGCCATCGGCGTTTCCATTTTCCTGCAAAACTACGTTCAACTCGGCCAGGGCGCTCGTGATGTTTCGATGCAGCCGTTGCTGACCGGTGGCTGGCGGTTCGGGCCGGAAGGCGGCTTTCAGGTGTACTTGTCGTATATGCAGGTGCTGATTGCCGTGATCACGGTAGTGTTTATGACCGGCCTGACCCTGTTTATTACCCGTTCGCGGATGGGTCGGGCCTGTCGCGCCTGTTCCGAAGATCGGGCGATGGCGAACTTGCTTGGCATTGACACCGACCGGGTGATCGCGCTGACCTTCATTCTCGGCGCGGCCTTGGCGGCGGTCGCGGGCGTCCTGGTCAGTCTGTATTACGGCCTGGTCAACCCATTTATCGGCTTCATCGCCGGGCTGAAAGCGTTTACGGCGGCGGTGCTGGGCGGGATCGGCAGCATTCCGGGCGCGATGCTGGGCGGGATCGTGCTGGGTCTGGCGGAGAGTTTCGCCTCGGCCTATTTGCAAAGCGAATACAAGGATGTGGTGGCCTTTGGCCTGCTGATTGGCGTACTGCTGGTGCGGCCCACTGGGCTGTTGGGTCGCCCGGACGTGGAGAAGGTCTGAGCCATGCGCCGCGCCTTGCCCGAAGCTCTGTTGGCGACGGTCCTGACCGCCCTGCTGGTCACCCCGATTTTTGGCCTGCGCATCCAGGTGGATGGGGTCAATGTTTCCCTGAGTCACAACCCGACGCCGGTCATTATTGCAGTTATCTTCATTTTTCTGTTGCGGCTGTTCCGCGAACCGCTGGCGCAAGCTTGGGCGACTTTTCATATTCCGGCATCGTGGCGGGAAAACCCGCTGACTACGTTCCTGGGCCGGATGCAGCAACAGTCGCGCTACCAAACCGGATTATGGGCGCTGGTGCTGATTGCTGCGGTGATCTGGCCGTTTACCGCGTCACGCGGCGCGGTGGACGTGATGACCCTGGCGCTGATTTACGTCATGTTGGGGCTGGGACTGAATATCGTGGTCGGCTTTGCCGGGCTGCTGGTGCTGGGATACGCTGCGTTCTACGCCGTTGGCGCCTATACCTATGCGCTACTGGCGCAACACTATGAACTCTCGTTCTGGCTGTGCCTGCCGATTTCGGCGGCGCTGGCGGCGCTGACCGGCTTCCTGCTTGGTCTGCCCGTGTTGCGATTGCGCGGCGATTATCTGGCGATTGTGACTCTGGGCTTCGGCGAAATTACCCGTCTGTTGTTGAACAATCTGAATGAACTGACCGGCGGCCCGGACGGCATCGGCAACATTCCGCGCCCGACTCTGTTCGGGCTGGAGTTCAATCGAGTGGCCCGCGACGGCGGAACCACTTTTCACGACTTTTTTGGCCTGGACTTTAATGGCAGCTACGGGGTGATCTTCCTGTATTTGCTGGGGTTGGCGCTGGTGCTGCTGATTTTGTTCGTGATCAACCGGTTATTGCGAATGCCGCTGGGTCGCGCCTGGGAAGCCTTGCGCGAGGATGAAATCGCCTGCCGTTCGCTGGGTCTGAGTCCGACCGTGATCAAGCTGTCGGCGCTGACCTTGAGCGCCGCCTTCGCCGGGCTGGCCGGAGCCTTTTTCGCCGCACGCCAGGGCTATATCAACCCGGAATCATTCACCTTTATCGAATCGGCGATGGTGCTGGCGATAGTCGTACTCGGCGGCATGGGTTCGCAGTGGGGGGTGATGCTGGCGGCGATAGCGATTACCGCGTTGCCGGAACTGGCCCGCGAATTTAACGAATACCGGATGCTGGCCTTCGGCCTGGTGATGGTGCTGATGATGATCTGGCGGCCACAAGGCTTGCTGCCGGCCTCCCGCCCCAAGCTGCACTTGCCGGAAGCGGCGGAGACTGCGCCATGAGTGTTGAATTGAGCAAAATTCCGGTGGCTGAACCGGCCAATCGCCCACTGCTGGAAGTCCAAAACCTGAGTATGCGGTTTGGCGGCTTGCTCGCGGTGGATAACGTCCATTTCGAGGTGTGCCGCGACCAGATTTTCGCCATTATCGGCCCGAATGGCGCGGGCAAAACCACGGTGTTCAATTGCGTTGGCGGGTTCTACCGACCCACCACCGGCACGGTGACGCTGGACGGGCGGCCGCTTCACCATTTGCCCAGCCACCGCATCGCCCGGATCGGGCTGGTGCGCACCTTTCAGAATGTGCGGCTGTTCAAGACCATGAGCGTGGTCGAAAACCTGCTGATCTCGCAGCACACCCAACTGGAAACCCGGCTGCTGCCTGGCCTGTTCAAGACGCCCGCCTATCGCCGCGCCGAAACCGGGGCGCTGGAGCGGGCGGCGTTCTGGCTGGAAAAGGTCGGGCTGCTGGCGGTAGCGAACCGTGAGGCTGGCAATCTGGCGTATGGTCAGCAACGGCGGCTGGAAATCGCCCGCTGCATGATTACCCAGCCCAAAGTGCTGATGCTGGATGAACCCGCCGCCGGTTTGAATCCGCAGGAAACCCGCGATCTGGATCGGCTGATCAATGAATTGCGCACCGACCATAACGTCGCGGTGCTGCTGATCGAACACGATATGAGTCTGGTGATGGGCATTTCCGACCGGATTCTGGTGATGGAATATGGCCGACCGATTGCGACCGGCGTTCCGGCGGAGATTCGCCGCGATCCGCGAGTGATTAAGGCGTATCTGGGCGAGGAGTAAATTTTGCGTCGTTTATGCCAAAAGCAATCTTCGCCATCGAATCAATTACAGGCCCACATCGCGTTAGCGACCAGAATGTCAACCAAAGGGCGAGGCGTTTCCCCTATTTATCTCGATGACGGTCAAACATCCAACTCCGAACCGTCAGGCGGCGTTTCTATTCGCAACCGGCGACAACGCAAAATTTTTTTCGGGCGGTATGGCGGCAAATTCTCTCATTTGGACTGAAAGCTCTATATCTCATACTCTTTCCTCATCGGTTTGGCGCTATGGAAGATTCTATAGCCGTGCGACGAATCTCAGGGTCTGAACCGCTGATTTTCGCTGATGAACTGGATTACGCCGATGCGCTCTCTGCGCAATCAGCGTCATCTGCGAGAATCAGTGGTTCAGACTTTCTGCCAACAGCGCAACATCTGTTGAGAAACGGTATCAGGACGTTCGTTTTCCGTCATTCCCGCGTCAGCGGGAATCCAGTAAGCTGCTGAAAAGATTGGATACCCGCTTTCGCAGGCATGACGAATTTACGGGTTTAGCGAAAGCCCTTTATCTATTAAGAATCATCAGGTCCCGATGATGCTCGCCGGGTAAGGGCGGGGCGTCATCGGGCAACAGACGGGTGCCGTGTTTGGCGAATTGATGGTGTTCGTAGAGCTTGGCGTATTTGAGAAAAACGTAGAAGGCGGCAATCACGGAGTTGATAAATCCGGCCCAGCCGTTCATGAAATTGCGCTTGAAAAAATAGCTGCGGATAAAAAACAGCGGCGGATAAAACACCATGATGAGCGGAATGCCCCAACGCTGTTTCTTGAGCTTGTCCACCACCAGACCCGTCGAATACGCATTAATTTTCTCGACCTTGGTATGAATATCCGTCTCGCCATAATGGTACAGCGGCGCCTTCAGCCGGGCGATGCGGCCTTGCACCTTGGGCGCGGCGTGAATCGGCATGTCATCAATCCAGCCCTTGCGTTTGTCGAACAGCCGCAGGTAATGATTCATGCGGGTCGCCGGGCTGTACATCCGCCAGAACATTTGCTCCTGACGCGGAATTTCGTAGCCGTCGGCGACAGGCGCAACCGCCAACACCTGACGCATTTCGGCTTGCAGCGGCGGCGATAATGCTTCGTCAGCATCCAGCAATAACACCCAGTCGTGGCCGGTCGCCTCCAGCGCCATCCGTTTCTGCGGGCCGTATCCCATGAACTCATGCTGGATGATCCGCGCCCGATACCGCTGAGCAATCGCCAAGGTATCGTCGGTGCTGAAGGAGTCCAGCACCACGATTTCATCAGCCCATTTGACGCTTTCCAGGCAGGCCGTCAAGGTGCGACCGTTGTTATAAGTGGTGATGAACACCGATATTTGGGTTCGGTCGGTCATAGTGGTTGGTTCATTTCAATTCGCACCCGCTAAAAATGGGTGAATGGCGCACACCCGCCTTTTACCGTGGGTGAATTGTATTAGAGTATGTATCAGATCGTCCTTGCAAGGCGCACCCCATTTTGTTGTCGTCACCTTTTCACCCTTATATCCATCCATGATTGCATCGGCTCATATCATTGGCGGCGGGGCGCTCGGTGGAGCCGAGTTGTTCTATGTCCGGCTGGTCAACGCTCTACAGGCGCGGCAGCAACCGGTATTAGCGATCAATATCCCTGGCAGTCAGGTTTCAGCCCGATTGCAGGCCGAGGTTTCGCAACTTCATGTGCCGATGCGCGGGATTTGGGATTTGCCGTCGCGCTGGCGGATTGGGGCGATTTTACGCCAGCATCAGCCCGATATTGTGCAGACCTACATGGGCCGCGCTACCCGCCTCACTCATTCGGATCGCAACAGGCGACCCATCCATATCGCCCGACTCGGCGGCTATTATGACCTTAAAGGTTACCGGCACGCCCACGCCTGGGTCGGTAATACTCGCGGCATTTGCGATTATCTGGTGCAAAACGGGCTGCCCGCAGCGCGGATCGCCCACATCGGCAACTTTGTTGACATTCCCATCGCCAGCTCCCCAGAGGCGCTGGCCGAGGTCCGCCAGCGCCTCAATATCCCCGATGACGCCTTGATTCTGGTCGCGGTCGGTCGTCTGCATCCGGTCAAGGGCTTCGAGGATTTGCTGGCGGCGCTGGCGCTGCTGGGCAATGTCCTTCATCAACAACCCTATATCTGATTATCGTCGGCGATGGCCCACTGAATGCCAAGCTGCGTTGCCACGCTCATCAACTCGGCGTTGCTGATCAAGTGCGCTGGGTCGGCTGGCAACTGGACCCGCATCCTTTCTATGAACTGGCTGATCTGTTTGTCTGCCCGTCGCGGCATGAACCGCTCGGTAACGTCATTCTGGAAGCCTGGGCGCATGGCCGCGCCGTGTTATCCACACAGACCGCTGGCGCACTGGAACTGATCACGCACGGTGAAGAGGGCTGGCTGGTTCCGTGCCAGCAACCGCAGGCGCTGGCTGACGCTATCCGCCACCTGCTGGCCGATCTGTCGCTGCGAGAACCGTTGGCGACCAAAGGGCGGGCCAAAGTGCAGCAACATTACAGCCAGCAGCACATCGTCAGCGCTATCTGGAGTTATATC
>JAAUTD010000261.1 GCA_012031845.1 Synechococcaceae cyanobacterium SM1_2_3 | reverse complement strand
GGTAAGCGGCGGTCTCAGAAGAGCCCATCGCCTTGGGTTGTAGCTCACCAGCAGGTTCTTGGTCTGCTGATAATGATCCAGCATCATCCGGTGATTTTCGCGCCCGATACCGGACTGCTTGTAGCCGCCGAACGCAGCATGAGCCGGATACAGGTGATAGCAGTTGGTCCAGACTCGCCCGGCCTTGATCCCGCGTCCCATCCGGTAGGCGACGTTCATATCTCGGCTCCATACGCCCGCGCCCAGGCCGTACAGCGTGTCGTTGGCAATCGCCAGCGCGTCCGCCGCATCCTTGAATGTTGTGACCGCCAGCACCGGCCCGAAAATTTCTTCCTGGAACAGGCGCATCCGGTTCTGGCCGCTGAACACGGTTGGCTGAATGTAGTAGCCATCGCGCAATTCACCGCTCATTTCGGTGCGCTGACCGCCGGTCAGGCATTCCGCGCCTTCCTGCCGGCCAATGTCGAAATAGCTGAGAATCTTGTGCATCTGCTCGGAGGAGGCTTGCGCGCCGATCATGGTGTCGGTGTCGAGCGGATGACCCTGCTTGACCATTTTCACCCGCTTGATCGCCCGCTCCATGAAGCGGTCATAGCCGGATTCCTGCACCAGCGCCCGCGACGGACAAGTGCAAACTTCGCCCTGATTCAGCGCGAACATGGTGAAGCCTTCCAGCGACTTATCGAAGAACTCATCGTCCTGGGCCATGACATCGGCGAAGAACACGTTGGGCGATTTGCCGCCCAGTTCCAGCGTGACCGGAATCAGATTTTGCGAGGCGTACTGCATGATCAGCCGCCCGGTGGTGGTTTCGCCGGTGAAGGCGATCTTGGCGATGCGATTGCTGGACGCCAGCGGCTTGCCCGCTTCCAGCCCGAAGCCGTTGACCACGTTGAGAACGCCGGGCGGCAGCAAATCCTGAATCAGTTCCAGCAGCACCAGAATCGAAACCGGGGTCTGTTCAGCGGGCTTCAGTACGATGCAATTACCCGCCGCCAGTGCTGGAGCCAGCTTCCACACCGCCATCAGGATCGGGAAATTCCACGGGATGATCTGGCCGACCACGCCCAGCGGTTCATGGAAATGATAGGCGATGGTGTCGTCATCAATTTCGGACAATGCGCCTTCCTGCGCCCGAATGCAGCCAGCGAAATAACGGAAATGGTCAATCGCCAGCGGCATATCCGCCGCCATTGTTTCCCGAACCGGCTTGCCGTTGTCCCAGGTTTCGGCGACCGCCAGCAATTCCAGATTGGCTTCCATCCGGTCGGCAATCCGGTTAAGTCGAACGGCGCGTTCCGCAACCGAGGTGCGACCCCAGGCGTCGGCGGCGGCATGAGCGGCGTCCAGCGCCATTTCAATGTCTTCGGCAGTGGAACGCGGGATTTCGCAAAAGCCCTGGCCGGTGACCGGGCTGACATTCTCAAAATACTCGCCTTTCACCGGCTCAACCCACTGGCCGCCGATGAAGTTTTGATAACGGGCTTTGAAGCTGACTTTGGAACCGGTCTGACCGGTGATGCGTACAACATGGCGTTTCTCCTTTGGTTTGATGGTTTCTGGCAAGCGGTGAGCGCGTTGCCGTTTATTCAAAAATTAAGCGGGCCAAGCCGTCCTGGCGCTACATCCTGAGATCAAGTTTTAGAAAAACAGGCTGGCTCCCACCGCGAAGGTATCCTCTTCGGCTGAGTTGCCGCCGTGGGCCTCGGATTCGGTGTGCGTATATTCGCCAGCCAACTGCACCCAATCGGTCAACTGGTAGCGCAGGCCGAACAGCCAGGAGCTGTTACTTTCAACCAGCAGCGGGCTGTTTTCGTGGTCAGCCTGATCCAGATAACTCGCGCCGTAGCTCAACCCTGCGGTAAAGCGCTCCATGAATTTATAGGTGCCCTGCACATAAAAGCCGGAGGAGTCGCGTTCCTGACCATCCGCGCTCACTGCATCGAAGAACAGACCCGTGGAGCCGAGCGCCTTACCGGTATAGCCGTACAGCACCAGATTGGCCGGCCCGAACCCGATATTCGCGCCGAGATCGAAACCGCTGGCTTGGACGCTGTCACCGCTGGGAAGCGCCTGCTTGTCGTTGGCGCTTGACAGTTCCTGGGTCACGAAACTGGTCCACAGCTTGGTTTTCACGCTGCCAAAGTCTCCGTCGTACACCAATTGGCCTTGGAAGCCGGGCGTATCATGCCCGGTGAGCTGACCCGACACGGAACTGAAATTGACCGCGTCCAGCGGGGTAAAGATACCGAGGCTGAACTGGAAACCGCTGTAGGAGGGACTGGTGTAGGTGATCTGCGGCATGAAGTCCGTGTACACATAACCGAGACCGATGCGCCCGAAAGAGGTATTCGACGGCGCGACGTTGGAACCGGCGGTGCCGACGCTGAGCAGGCTGAAGTCATTGAGAATCGCCTGTGCGCCGAACAACCCGATGTCGCGGCCCGCCTTGAAAGTGCCCATCGTTGGCGTGCCCACGGTGATGAACTGCTGACGGAAATCAATGCCGGAGGTGCCTAGCGCCGTGGGATTACCCGCCGAGTTGGCTCCGCCGACCCCGCTCACGCTGTTGAGGCCGGGGTAGAGGCCAAAGGTCGCCCCCACGTCGTAGCCTTGCTGCTGGGTCTTGATGGAGATGTTGAAATTGCTGGGCAACAAGCCATTGCGGATGGATGCCGAATCATCCGCGTTGGCATTGGCGATGCCGCCCAAGACGACATTGTCGGCATTCCGGTCGCCGGCGCTGTTGTGGACATAGTAGGCGTTGATGCCGCCGGAAAAGAGAACATCCACTGAGCCGATCCGCAGGCCGACCCCCTTGTCCAGCATACGAACATAAGACCCTGCTCCTGCTGCCGCTGATTCAGGTACGGGTGAAGATGAAGCTGCCCCCGATTCTGCAACCGGCGCGGGTTGAGACGAAGCCACTGCAACCGGCGCGGCTGCCGGTGTACTCAGCTTGGCGTATTCCTGCGGGCTCAAAATGCCTTTGGCCTTGAGTTGGCGCATCAGCGCGTCAACCACATCCGCCTGTCCGGCGGGAGTGGCCGGAGCCGCTGCCCGTTGTTTGCTGAGCTTGCGGTACTCCTGTTCGTTCAGCACCCCTTTGGTCTTGAGCTGGCGCATCAGATCATCGAGTTGATCGGCCCGCGCCGCTGTCGCTAACACCAGTGCGCCGACGCCAATAGCACCGAGTCGCAACAGGCAGTTATAGTTATCCATGACATTCCTCCTCTGGTGTGCGGTCATTATTTTTTAGTTATGGTGGTTTTGCTGCGCTTACCGGGGAGGCCGGTCAATCACCAGCCAACCGCCGTGATACTCGAAATAGTCACAATGGCCGCCGAGCGTCTGCCCTATCGCCAGTAGCCGGTCACGGTCGAACACTTGCTGATGGCCGTAGCGCGGATCAGGCACGGTTTCCAGCGGCACCGCGATAATCAGCCGCCGGGCAGTGAGCTGCCACAGATTGGCGACGGCCTGTTTGGTTTGCGCGGGTTCGAGGTGTTCCAGCAGATGCAGCGCGGTGACTACATCGAAGCGGGCCGGTAATGGCGCCAGTTCCCGCTCAATGTCGTCAGCCAGAATATCGCTGACACCGAACTTAACTTCGGCCAGACCCTCATGGCGGGCGTAATCAGCGGCGAAATCCATCAAGGCCGGATTCAGATCGCAAGCGGCAATCTCGCCCAGCGTTTTGGCGGCGCGCAACCGCGCCAGCAACAGCGGAAAAAAGCCAAAGCAGGTGGCGACATCCAGCACCGTTGGCGGCGCGTTGGCGGCGGGCAAGGCTTCGATCAGGTCCAGCGCGTAGCGATAAATCGCGCCAAACAGGCCGATGAAGTCGCTAGTCCCCCCCTTTGAAAAGGGGGCTAGGGGGATTTGGGTTGCGTCGCCCATGCGAAATCCCCCCCGACCCCCCTTTTGCGAAGGGGGGAAACTCAGCGATTGTCTGAGTGGCGTTCAGCGTGTTGGCATAGAACAGCCGCCAGGCGCGGCGCTCGTTGCCCGCCATTGAACGCACGATGTCGCCGACCGCACGCTCGAACTCATCCTGTGCGCTATAGCCGCTGTCGATCCGGTGGCGCTGGGTTGCCAGCAACGGCAGTAACTCGCTGACGACGTAGTAGCCGAGATTGTTGTCAATCTGCGCCGCGCTGAAATCGTGGACGATGATCAGTTCATCGGTTGGCACGGTAGCGGTCAGGGCATAAAGCTGGAAATGGGCGCTGGCAGCCAGTGGCGCGGTCTGTTGTTCCAGACCGTTTACTAACAAATCGTGGCGGTGGCGGGACAGCATCATGAGATTGTTCGCTCCATCGTCAGGGCCGGGCGACCGAGCGCCGCAACAGGTCTTCAGTCACGCGACCGAGTTGCTGCAAATTGCGGACGACTTCGGTTTGGTGGCAGACCGGTTCATACAGCGGCATATCGCAACTGCCCAGCGCCCAACTTCTGCGTGACTCCGGCGACAGCCAGATCAATTGTTTGGCGCGGCGGCGAATGCCTTCCAGCGCCCACACCTGCGGCGGATTGCGGTTGCCGCGCCCATCGCCCAGGAGGATGACGGTGGTTTGCGGCGTCACCGCGCCCAAATAGCGCTGGTGAAACTGGCTGAGGGCATGGCCGTAATTACTGTCCGCGTCGGTATCGAGCAGGTCGCCGTTGAAGACCCTGCCAATCGCCTCATCAATGCTTTCCTGCTCGAAACAGGCGCTAACCTCGACCAAATCACTGACGAAAGCGAAGCTGCGCACCTGGCCGAACAGACTTTGCAGGTTGTAAACCAGATGCAGCATGAAGCGGGCGGTGTTGCGCACTGACAGGCTGACATCGCAAATCACCAGCAGCCGAGGCTTTTCATCGCGGTAACCGGTCATTACCGGCTGAAACGGGATGCCCTCGTATTTCATGTTGCGGCGCAGGGTGAGCGGCACGTTGATCCGGCCATGCGGGCTGATGTGGCGGCGATAGGAACGCGCCCCGCGCATCCGCCGACATAACCGCTGCACGATCTCGGTCATTTCCCGCCGTTCCGGTTCCGAGAAACGGATCGTGGGGATAGGGCGACGCGACGGATCGGCCATCTTCGGCAGCGGTTTCAGCGCCAGTTCCCGTTCCAGATGACGCTTCAGCAGTTCCGGCAGATTGGCGATGCCGCCGTTCAACCGGCTGGACAGCCGCTTGATCAAATTCTCGTCAACGTCCATGCCGCTGAGTTCATCCAGCAGTTCCGTCATGGCATCGGTGATTACCTCGGCATCCAGCGCGGCAATGGCTTCGCTCAAATTCAACTCGCCCGCTCGCCCGCCATGCTTCATCCGCCGCGCCTTCAACACTTGCATCGCCTTCTGCATCACCTGATCCAGCAAGTCCCGGTTACGGCTCAACACCAGGTTTTGGCCGAACTCGGCCAAGCTGAGATCGTTGGCGTCCTGATTCGAGTTGAAATGAGTCGCCATTGACTCGTCAGCGAAATAACCCCGAATATCGAGCGCGTCTTCGTGGGCGTTATCGCCGTCCGATTGG
>JAAUTD010000260.1 GCA_012031845.1 Synechococcaceae cyanobacterium SM1_2_3 | reverse complement strand
GCCTGTAGCCGATCACCAGATACCGGAAAGCATCCGCGCCGTGGCTGGCCCACGAATGCATGGGCCGGACGCGAAACGCCTTGGCCTTCTCGTCGTATTCGCGCTGATACTGCCGCAATGCCTCAACCCCGCGTGCCGTCTTGCTCTCGTCAAACCATGCCGTTGCTAGGAATGAACGAGCGGCCTGAATGCCATCGTCCAGCGGCATACTATCCGCAATCACGATATCTTTCAAGCCAAGCGCTGTCAGCGTTTCAATGCGCGTCTTGCCGGTGCCCAATTCTCGCACGCGCACATCGTGCGGCAAGACGTGCGGGCCGTAGACATACGGCTTTTCCTTCAAGACCGAGACGTAGTGATCAAGCCCAGCACCGCTGGCCTCATAATAGTCGATCAGCCGCTTTTGCGCGCCGTGGAATTGCGCAAACCAAATCGCGGTTGTGTCGCCGATCCCCAAATCCCATGCGGTGTAGACGGGAAGGCTTGGCTCATATGGAACAGCCGTTATCCGACCCTCCTCTGTCGCGGCGCGCATTTCCTTGCCGTAGTATGCCCCGAGAATGGCGGCCTCGAAGCTGCACTCGAATTCCTGTTGATAGCGGTCATCGCCCATGGCGCGGCGGGCCTCATCCAGTTCCGCCTGCGGCAGTATGCCGGTTTCGCTGGCCTTCAGGACCATGCTGAACCAGTCAGGGCTGGTGCGGGCGTGATCGTGGATTTCCCAGAATTCGTTCTTGCCTTTTGGCGTGCCCATGAACGTCGCACGGCCTTGCCGATCAGCAAGCGCTGGCCGGATCACGGTGGGCCATGCGTTGGGCGGAAAGTCGGCGGTTCGTCCAGCCCAGCGCTATCGAAATACAATCCTCGCATGGCGTCATAGTTGTCAGCCCCGAACAAGCGAAATCGCCCGCCGTTGGGATAGTCTATGCGAAGCTCGCTTTCGTTGACCTTGATGCCGGGAATGGGGGCGCTGTAGAATTTTGCGTAGTCCCACGCGATAGCCTTTGCCTGGCTGTAGAACGGCGCGATATAGGCGCACCGGACGTTCTGGCGCGGGATTGTCAGCGTATCCCGGATCAGATCGTTGACAACCGCCACAGTCTTACCAAACCGACGATGCGCGACAAGGCAAGCCCAGCGCTGCGTGCGGTTATGATACGCCTCCATCTGTGGGCGCGGCGTATACGGGATTTCAATCCGTGGCATTGCGCCATTGGATGACAAGCGGTCCGCCGTCTGCACCGCCGTGTTCCACCGATTGCTTGTCTTTCCACTCTTCCGGTGCGGCGTTCTTTAGAGCGAAAATGCGGCTGGTGACGTTCGGGCCATCAGGCGCTTGCAGCAGGTCAGTTTCAAGCTTGTGCGTTCTAGCTGCCTCGCCTCTCTTTACCGCGCCGAGAAATTCGGGGTGCTGTTCTTGCCAATTCAAGATGGTCTGACGGCAAACGCCAATAGCCCCGGCGGCTGCGGTTTTACTATAACCCTGCCGCATGAGGCTCTCGACCTTCTCGCAAAGGTCAGACGTGTATTCTGTCGGCCTTCCTGCTGGCATCAGAATGGCGGTTCCTCGTTGCCCGGTGAGGGCTTCCATTGCGGAGTATATGCCATTGGCGCGGGCTTTTCAACCGGGATCGGCGCGAAGTGTTCGCGGATAAAAGCGGCGAGGGCTGGGATCATGTCATTTCTTGGTGGTCCCTGCATTGGAGGTGGCGGGCCGCGCTTTATCTGCCGATCTCTCCATTCCGCCCTTGCGTGAGGTGCCATGTTTGCCAGGTCAGTTGTTCCCATCCTTCACCACTCCCTCTATCGTCCATCGGTAATCACTTATCGCGCCAATGTAGTCCATGTCCCCGATGACGCACTGTCCAATTGCTTCCGTCCGCATTGCCACGCGACAGTTGAACGGAGAGCCATAGGCCAGGGCGCACTGCACAAGGTCATTGAAGCGCATAAGGGGCTTGTCGATCTTGTGTCCGTCCATGCGGGCTAGAGCGACTTGTAGCCTTGCGATGCCATGCAGTTCCGATGCCAGGTCAGTCATTCACCGCTCCCTCACGCGCGCCCAGCAATTGCAGCTACGCGGCACAACCCCACTGCGATTTCGCACACTCGAACATCTGGCGCGTAATCCGTGCGGATAGAGCACGACGCAACCTCGCGCCAGCTTCCGCCGTGCATGACCTCAATGTCCAAAGTGCTTTCGCTGTAAGATGGCAGGCGGTCGCTATTGATCACCCTGGTATCCAGCCTGGTAAACCTGCTCACCTCTAGACCGACTGCATTGATCAACGGCGTGCGATAGTCCGCCTTTGTGTCAGCCCGATAGATGCACTGAAACTCAAGCTGCCAAAACTCGTTGAAGCGCAGCTTTTCCGCCGTGGCACCGTCGTTGGTTTCGCGCCGGAATGACTTCCTGGCCTGCCATACGCAAAGAGGCAACTTCCGGCCAGAGGCGTGAGCGGCGCGATAGCGCTGTCGGTTGTTTCGGGGCTGAGGCAAAAACCGCTCTCCGCCCCTTGCATGGTTTGTCACAAACACGTCATCGGGCGTATATGCCGGGTTGATCGCGCTTTCTGGCGCAAGGCACGGGCCTTCGGTGCGCATGAACTGCCACGCCGGGTTGATGCCGGTTAGGGTGCGCCTTACGACCGCCACAGCGCGCGCCTGGAAGGCTTCGCGCAACTCAATTTCATCCTCGGACCACGAACGCAAACCGGCATAGGTGTATAGTGCTTTGCTCACTTGCTTTGCTCCTTGGTGATTGCCTCGGCAAAGGTGTTAGCCATTGGCGCAGCAGCTACATCACCGAACCGTTTGGGCGTGAAGCCGACGCTGTTCAAGATTTCTAGCGCCACGTCTGGGCTGACCGGCTTGGGGCGGGGCGGCTCAGGCGCGGGAGGGTTTAGCCTTGCCTGCTCCTGCAGGAACCTAACCCTTGCCGCTTCAATAAGGCTGAGAATATGACCTTCGTGTGGCGGCTTGCTCGGGTTTCCAGCAATGAAAGTCCGGCAGGCGGTGCGAACCTCGTCCAACGGGAAATCCTGCAATGCATCCATCCAGTCGATCACCAGCCTGTCATGTGCCGGACTGTTGCGGTCGCGATCCCACCCAAAGCGATCCACCTTCTTCGAAAGGACTTCCAACTCCAGCGCCAACATTGCTCTGTGTTCCGTCAATGCCTGTGAGTCTAGCGATCTGCGCAAGGGCAGGGTCAGGCCGTTTGCCGCCTTGGGATAGCCGACCGCCGCCGTGATTTCCGTTGCCATGTCCCCTCTCCTTCGCCGCTCTTATCCAGTTTCGCCACGTTGCCTGCCAGTCAAGCTTGATGCCGTTCGGCCCAGCCCTTGCGTTCCAGTAGTCTTTGAACTTGTCCGCCTCTACCCTGATAACCTCGCGGCTCATGCCTTCGGATAGCGCCCACTCGCCCCACTCTAGAGGTAGAAACCAATCTTGTGGAAGACGTGTGCCCCGCGTCTTTTTGGGAGAAGCTTTAGCTTCTCTTTTTTCTTCTTCTGTATGTGTATCTGTATGGCTAGGTTTTGGCTCTGCCGTGGCTTTATCTAAGTCATTGTTTTTTCTTGGTCCGGATGCGTTTATCCGCTGTTTATCTTGAAATGATCTCTGGATTATCATCTCTTTATCTGCGCGAAAGTTGGAGATAATCCCGTTTTCGACTGTAATCTTGCCCCGCTCGATCAGCGCGGCACGGTAGTTTCCCCATGCCCGAACGCTGCAGTTCATATGCCCAGCGATGAACCTTGGTTCGTCGTAAAGCTGGCCGCCGCACATGTAGATCAGGTCCAGGAGCATGGCGTATGCGCCCTTCAATTCGAAGGTCATGCCGTTCGTCCCGTCGAAGAAGTCTCGGGGGTATCTAGGATAGTAGGGAAGTCCGTTCATGCAATTTCACCACTTGGCAGGGCTTGCGTCTGGTGCGCGCTTGCGCTACCTTGCCCATGCGACTTCGACACTCGCAACTTGGCACATCCCGCCAGAAAACGCAAGGCCGCGCCTCACCCGGTGCGGCCTTCGCATTTTCACTTTGCGCGCGTAAGCTGCAGGACTGTCGTGTGGTCCCTTCCGTCGAAAAACCTACCAATCACAGGCGACGAAAACCCGGAACACATCAGCGCCAGCATGGCTGCCTTGCGCGCCTCACGGCAGATTTTCGCCGAATTGCGGCCCCTAATGTCAGCCATCGTCATCCCGTAGCGCGCGGCGATGTCTTTGCAGATCGGCGTCATTTCGGCGAAGTATATGGCGTCCGCTGCGCCCCGATCAGGTTGCGCACGCCGCGACTTCGGTCCAGGCATATGCGTCCGGCTCTCCAGCCGCGACAACCTCGCCTCAAGCTTGGAAAGCTTCAACGTAAGGTCTCGGATCACCAGGTCACTTGCCAGGATCGGATCATATTTCATGCGCTTTCCCCCTCATGATCTCCAGCGCGTCGGATACCGTCTCGGCAATTGCCACTTGCCCTTTCCAGCCGCCGTGCCATTCAACTTGCGCCGGTGTCAGCGTTCGGTCGCTTTGCGGTGCTGATCCGTCCTTGATCTCGATCAAGACATTTTTTCCGCGCCACCCGGCAAGCAAGTCGGGACACCCCCTGCCCACCGCGTGAAGCGGCTGCACTGTCGCCCCCATGGCGCGCAAGGCCGCGACTATTTCTGCTTGATTTTTATCAACCTTCGCCGCGCGTCTCAAAGCAGGCTCCCCTGCCCAGTATCCGGTTCACCGCGTTTCGCAGTTCCGCCTCTATCCTGTTGACCGCCCGCATGTCCCGCCGCTTGACTGCCTTGGCGTGGTCCGCCGCCAGTGCCTCGCGCTGCATGATGGGCGATAGGATCAGCGGACATAGCGTGCCAGGCTTCACCGTCCGCTCGGTGCTCATCGCAGGACCAGACGTATGCGGCGCTTCCGTCTGTGGCGCGGCGGTCATGCCTTCGGAACCCAAAGCATCCGGGCTGACCGCATGTGATGCACGGCCCCACGTCACTCGCCCTTCTCCTGCGCGGCAAGCAGCAGATGTGCCTTGCACCATGTTGCCAGCTTCAAGGCGCGCTTGGCAGCGGCGCGTTCAAGCATCCGCTTCTGTTCGTCTGTCAGCGTCAGTTCGACTTTCGGCATTTTGCACCTTTCCCGATTTTGTCTGTTGACTGTCGGGTATTTGGCGTGCATTGTCAATCGGAAAACTGGAGGGATGACATGCCATACAACAGCACGACGACGCTTTCCGCGATACGCGCGGCAAAGCCCTGCCCAGAAGGATGGCACGAGTTGCTTGCCAGCCTCGGAAAAACAGCGGCTGATGATGCCCCGTTGCCGCTTTTGGCAGTCCTGGACAGCAACGGACTGGACGATGCCCTGTGGGTTCTGTCAAACGCAATGCCCGATGATCGGCTGATGCGACATTTCCAGGCATGGTGCGCTGAACAGGTTTTGCACCTGTTTGAGAACGAACGACCGGGCGATGCGCGGGTGCGCGATCAAATCGCCACGCTGAGAAATGATGACGCAAGCGATGGCGTTAGGGCTGCGGCTCGGGATGCGGCGT
>JAAUTD010000259.1 GCA_012031845.1 Synechococcaceae cyanobacterium SM1_2_3 | reverse complement strand
GCTGCTGGGCTGGCCGCAGGGAACCTTTGCGTCCAAGGTTGAAGTGGCGCGGGCGGGGTCAATGTCACCCGCGAAGTGGACGGCGGACTGGAAACCGTGGCGCTGAAACCGCCAGCCATCATCACCACCGATCTGCGGCTGAACGAGCCGCGTTTCGTCAAGCTGCCCAACGTCATGAAGGCCAAGAAGAAACCGCTGGACGTGCTGAAACCGGCGGATTTGGGTGTTGATGTCGCGCCGCGCTTGGCCGCACCCGGTCGTAAGGGACCTCCAACTGCGTAACAACCTGTTCAATGGTGGTCCATGCCTGTTCAATCGCCTGGCGGCTGAGTTCCCACTGCCGCTTGCCCATTTTCTGGATGGCCACGGTTTCGACCGACTTGCCGAGTGATCCCATGTCAATTTGGGTATGCAATATCGGAATATGAAGCAGCGTTCGCATGTTCTGTTCTGTCATGGCATGAGTCCTTGGTAACCGCAGAATTCAGTCAACTGGCATCTGCATGGGATCGGCATAGACCTCAATACCGAGCTTTTTCGGAATGGCGGCGGCGCGTGGATCAAGAAAAGGCGTAATGACCAGACGGCGGTCGGCTTTACGCTGGTGCTTGCGTTCGTAAAAGTCCACTTTGCGCGAGAAAATGTACAGCCCGGCTTTGTCCATCGAGGATTTGATTTCACAAGCGATCAGCAGGCCGTTCTTGATCAGAATGCCCAATTCCACCTGATCGGGACGGCCAAACACCAGACCCTCGTCGTCGTAGTCGTTGATATTGATGACCTCAACGCCAAAGCTTTTCTCCAGGATAGCAGCCAGTCCATCGCGGAAAGCTGTTTCCGACAGCAGACCCCAGCGTGCGCCCAAAGCGCCAAGCTTGCGATCCAGCCGGTCGGCCATGGCCATGACTTCGGCGTGGAGGCGATGGTTCTCTGCAATCTGTTCAGCCCATTTGCGCTCCTGCGCCTCGCGGTCGCGGCGCATTTCGTCGAGTACGCGATCAAACCGGCTCTCGGTTTCCTGGCGGTCGGCGAATTCACTACGAGCGAGATTGAGAATCCACCGGCTAAATTCAGAATCTTCCCGCAGCCAGCCGGGCAATTCCTGGCGCAAGCGATCACGCAATTCAGGGGTAAGTGTGCTCATCTTTATCGTCCGTCTAAAATGGGAAACGAATTATAGGTCGCCTGTTCGAGGTGTTTGCGGTCGAATCGCAGTGACCTGACATCCGTGATTTTTCTCCGTTATTCGACCGCAGATTGACGGTGGCGTCACGGAAAGCCATTGAAAAGCGGGCTTATCAGTAATCACTGATAGCCCATAAAGGCGTTGCATCGTTGGGAGGGACTAAATACCATAGTTCATCTAGGTTTAACGCCATTGTAAAACGCAAGAACGTAAGCACTCTCACGCCGAAGGTAACCGATGAAAATTCTAGTCGCGGTAAAACGGGTCGTTGATTACAACGTCAAGGTTCGGGCCAAGGCCGACGGTTCCGGGGTGGAAACCGCCAACGTCAAGATGTCCATGAATCCGTTTGACGAAATCGCCGTGGAAGAGGCGGTCCGCCTTCAGGAAGCAGGCGTCGCCAAGGAAATTGTGGCGGTGTCGCTGGGTGTTGCGGCCTGTCAGGACACCCTTCGCACGGCGCTGGCGATGGGCGCGGATCGCGGCATCCTGGTGGAAACCGATGCCGAACTGCAACCGCTGGCGGTCGCCAAATTGCTGAAGGCCGTGGTCGAGAAGGAACAACCCGCACTGGTCATTCTGGGCAAGCAGGCGATTGATGATGACGCCAATCAGACCGGCCAGATGCTGGCGGCGCTGCTGGGCTGGCCACAGGGAACCTTTGCGTCCAAGGTTGAAGTGGGCGCGGGCGGGGTCAATGTCACCCGCGAAGTGGACGGCGGACTGGAAACCGTGGCGCTGAAACCGCCAGCCATCATCACCACCGATCTGCGGCTGAACGAGCCGCGTTTCGTCAAGCTGCCCAACATCATGAAGGCCAAGAAAAAACCGCTGGACGTGCTGAAACCGGCGGATTTGGGCGTTGATGTCGCGCCGCGCTTGATCACACTGAGTGTGCAGGAACCGCCGAAACGGCAGGCCGGCATCAAGGTCGCCAGCATTTCCGCCCTGGTGGACAAGCTCCACAACGAAGCCCACGTCATCTAACCGCCCGCAGGTCAATAAAATCATGAGCATTCTGGTTATTGCCGAACACGATAACGCTGTCCTCAAGGCGGCGACCCTGAATACCGTTACCGCCGCTGCGCAACTGGGCAGCGATATTACCGTCCTGGTGGCCGGTCATGGCTGCGGCGCGGTGGCCGAAGCCGCCGCCCAAGTCACCGGCGTCACCAAGGTGTTGATCGCCGATGCGCCGCATTACGCCCATCAACTGGCCGAAAACGTCGCGGCGCTGGTGGTTGGCCTGGCGAGCGGCTATAGCCACATCCTGGCCCCGGCAACCGCCGCAGGTAAAAACACCTTGCCGCGAGTCGCCGCATTGCTCGATGTGGCGCAAATCTCCGATGTGATCAAGGTCGTGAACGCCGATACCTTCGTCCGCCCGATTTACGCCGGCAATGTGCTGGCGACGGTGCAGTCCACAGACCCGATCAAGGTGATGACAGTGCGCGGCACCGCCTTTCCCGCTGCCGCCGCCACCGGCGGATCGGCCAGCATTGAGACGGTGGCCCCGCCGCCGACGCTGGTTTGTCCAGTTTTGTCGGCCAGCAACTCACCCAGTCCGACCGCCCCGAATTGACTGCCGCCCGCATCATCGTTTCCGGCGGACGCGGCATGGGCAATGGCGAGAATTTCAAGCTGCTGGAAGATTTGGCCGACAAGCTCGGCGCGGCGGTTGGCGCATCGCGGGCGGCGGTGGACGCCGGTTTCGTGCCCAACGACTATCAGGTTGGTCAGACCGGGAAGGTCGTCGCGCCGGAACTCTATGTCGCAGTCGGCATCTCTGGCGCGATCCAGCATTTGGCCGGGATGAAAGACAGCAAGGTGATCGTCGCCATTAACAAGGACGAAGAAGCGCCGATTTTCCAGGTCGCTGATTACGGTCTGGTCGCCGATCTGTTTACCGCCGTGCCCGAACTGTCCAGGGAACTGGACGCATTGAAAGCCGCTGGCTGAATATCCCGATCCTGATCTTGTTCCTGTTGCGCCGCAATCCGGGCGGCGCGCACTCCTGATTTTGCAGCGCCACTCCCGCCAGAGGATGCATCCATGACGACTTATTCCGCTCCAATCCGCGATATGCAGTTTGTGATCAATGAACTGGCTGGTCTGGCCGAAGTGGCTGCGCTGCCCGCATTCGCTGAACAGGACGTGGGCCTGGAACTGGCCGAAGCGGTATTGGGCGAGGCCGCCAAACTGGCGACGGAAGCGCTGGCTCCGCTCAATCAAAGTGGTGATATTCAGGGGGCGCGGCTGTCGCTAGAAGGAGTGGTTCCCGCCGATGGCTTTGCCGACGCCTATCGCCAATTTGTTGAAGGCGGCTGGAATGGAATGGGCTGCGATCCCGAATGGGCCGGCCAGGGTTTGCCGGAACTGCTGAACACCGCTACTCAGGAGATGTGGAATTCCGCCAACATGTCGTTCGCCTTGTGTCCGATGCTCAATGCGGGCGCGATTGAAGCGATCAGCCGAATTGCCTCGGCGGAACAGAAGGCGCTTTATCTGCCAAAAATGGTCAGCGGGCAATGGACCGGCACCATGAATCTGACTGAATCGCAGGCAGGCTCCGACCTGTCGGCGATCCGTTGCCGCGCTGTGCCGGAAGCCGATCATTACCGCCTCTTCGGCCAGAAAATTTTCATTACCTGGGGCGAGCACAACATGACGGAGAACACCATTCATTTGGTGCTCGCCCGCACCCCGGACGCTCCAGAAGGCGTTAAAGGCATCTCGCTGTTCATCGCGCCGAAATTTCTGGTCAACCCGGATGGCTCGCTGGGGATGCGCAACGAGGTGCGCGCCGTCTCTCTCGAACACAAGCTGGGCATCCACGCCAGTCCCACCTGCGTCATGGCTTTCGGCGATCAGCAAGGCGCGGTCGGCTATCGGGTTGGCGAGGAAAACCAGGGTTTGGCCTATATGTTCATCATGATGAACGAGGCCCGGTTCAAGGTGGGCTTGCAAGGGCTGGCGATTGCCGAACGCGCCTATCAGGACGCCCGCCAGTACGCCAGGGAACGTGTGCAGGGCCGCCCGCTCGGGGCGAAGAGCGGTGATCGGGTTACTATCATTCATCATCCTGATGTGCGGCGGATGTTGATGACGATGAAATCCCAGATCGAAGCGATGCGCGCTTTGGCCTATGTCATGGCGGGGATCATGGATCAGGCCCGTCATCAGCCCGATGCGGAACTGCGCAGGGCGCATCAGGCGCGGGTGGATTTGCTGATTCCGGTGGTTAAAGGCTGGTGTACCGAAATCGGTATTGAAATCGCCTCACTGGGGGTGCAGGTTCATGGCGGCATGGGTTTCATTGAGGACATGGGCGTGTGTCAGCATCTGCGCGATGCCCGCATCACCACCATCTATGAAGGCACTACCGGAATTCAGGCGGCGGATCTGGTCGGTCGCAAACTGCGCATGGATCAAGGCGCGGCGATGCGCACCCTGATCGCTGATATGGATCGGCTCGCTGAAGAACTCGGTCAATTGTCCGGCGATGACATGGCTGCAATCGGCGCCGGATTTCGCAGCGGGGTGCAGGCATTGAAAGACGCCACTCAGTGGATATTGTCCACTCGCGACGCCAATGACGCGATGGCGGTATCAGTGGACTACCTGATGCTGACGGGCGCGATCTGCGGCGGCTGGCAAATGGCGCGAGCGGCGCGAGCGCGCAGCAACAGTTGATGCGCGGCGCTGATCCGGCTTTTTACGAAAGCCGCAAGTCTGATTACCGCCCGTTTCTACATTGAACATCTGTTACCCAGAGCCATTGCGTTACTGCGCTCTATTCAATGCGGAGGCGTTTCGATCATGGCGCTGACCGCTGATCAGTTTTAATCCGTCCAATGGCTTGTTGAGTCAGAATGTGGTTGATGACCCGGAGGGAATAACTCCAGATTTTGGACGGTGGTTATTCCGTTTGGCGTTACAGCCACAATCGCCTTTTTTATTCCGCGCACCACCACATCGCTGTAGCAATCCTAAATGATTTTTAGAACGGACATCCTGCCGGTTAACTGCATAACGGGCTGGAAGCCCGTTCTACGTCAACTCAAATAAGATTGCGCTATGGCGATCCTAAAGCCGCTGTGAGGGTCTGCAATCCCTTTACCCCACGTTGAATTAAACGGGTTCGCCAAAAAAGTCACATTTGCGTGGCAGTAGTGCGCCAACAGATCAGGCATACTTAAAAGCTGCTATCGAAACACGAGATTTGCCATGTCCGTGACCACGCAGCCCTCTCAGAATCCCGATCAGACCACCGTCCTGCCGGTTGAAGTACCAGATAATGCTGGCGTGTTGCCCACGGTTCGCCGCAGATTCGCGTTCCAATATCCCGCTTAATCCGAATGACACCGGCATTGGAAATC
>JAAUTD010000027.1 GCA_012031845.1 Synechococcaceae cyanobacterium SM1_2_3 | reverse complement strand
CGCTTCGTTTCGGTCTGTTGCTGACATTCCTGCTCGAGCGCCTGCGCCACGCCGGGGACTGATCAGAATAGCCCGCCGATTACGGCGCTCGGCGATGCGGCAGTGCCGACGATTTCCTCCGCGTTGTCGTTTCCGGCCCCCGCGCCAGCCGCCAGCGAGCGGATCGCTCCAGTTCCGCCCGCCAGAACCTCGGCCATTCTGCCCGGAACCGGAAACTTTATTGATCTCAAGGCGGCGGCCAAACCGGCGGCGGTGGTTCAGGCTGCGCCCGGCGAAGTGACCCTGAATTTCGAGAGCGCCGACATCCGCGACGTGATCAAGGTGATTTTCGATACGCTCAAGGAAAATTACACGGTCGATCCGCAGGTGCAGGGTGAAGTCACGGTGCAGACCAGTCGGCCACTGGCGCGGGATCAATTGTTGCCCACGCTGGAAACGTTGTTGCGGATGAATAACGCGGTGCTGGTGCGCGAAGGCGGGATTAACAAGGTATTGCCCGCGACCGGGGTGATTCGGCAAGGCAACCTGACGCCGCGCCTGCGCGGAAGTAATGTGGGTTATCAGGTGCGGATCGTGCCGCTGCGCTATGTCAGCGCCGCCGAAATGCAGACCATCATCGCGCCGTTTCTGGCCGAAGGCGGCATTGTACGGGCCGATCCGCTGCGCAATCTGCTGATTCTGGCTGGGACTTCGCCGGAACTCGCCAATGCGCAAAGCACCATTGAAACCTTCGACGTGAACTGGCTCAAGGGCATGTCCATCGGCATGTTCCGCTTGCGCAATATAGACAGTCAGGCGATGGCGACCAATCTGAACCAGTTATTGGGCGAAGGCTCTGGCACGCCGATTGCTGGATTGCTGCGGTTCGTGCCGCTGAGCAAACTCAATGCGGTGCTGGTGATTACTCCACAAGTGGAATATCTCAAGGACGTGGCGACCTGGATAGAACGGCTGGATGGCGTCGGCGGCGAGCGCCTGTATGTGTATGCGGTGCAAAATGGCCGGGCTGCCTATATCGCTGAATTGCTGAATGGTCTGTTCAATCTTGGCGGTTCCGGCACTGCCAGTCGCGGCGGTGAACTGGCCCCCGGACTTAAATCGGCGCAGTTATCCAGCGGATCGGCCACCGGCAGCATTGCGGGCGGCGCAGGACTCACCGGCGGCAGCTCCAGCACAGCGGCTTCATCGGGAGCGTCGGGCGGCTCATCGGCTTTGGGTAGTAGCAGTTCCACTGCATCATTCGGCGGCCGTTCCAGCGCAAAAACCGGAGCGAGCGGGTCGAGTAGCGGCGCGGCGGGCGGCATCGGCAGCGGCGGCCCCAGCGCGGGGATGGAGGAAGTGCGCATCGTCGCCGACACCGAGAACAATTCACTGCTGATCTGGGCCACCAGCCAGAATTATGAGCGGATTGTGAATACTCTGGAAAGATGGATGTGTCGCCCCGGCAAGTGCTGATTGAGGCCACGATTGCCGAGGTGACGCTGACCGGGCGGCTGCAATATGGGCTGCAATGGTTTTTCAACAACGGCGTCGGCGACAACCTGACCGGCAGTGGTTCGCTGGGTCTTCCCGCAGATGTCACCCTGACCGATGCGCTCAAAAGCATTCCGGCCGGCCAGTTTTCCTATGCGATTACCGATAGCGCCGGGATGGTCAAGAGTTTGCTGAACACTTTGGCCAGCGATTCCAAAATCAAGGTGCTGTCCTCGCCACAAATCATGGTGCTGGATAATCAGCAGGCTGCGATTCGGGTCGGCACCCAGCAGCCGATTCCCGCGCCGCAGAGCATTGTGAATAGCAGCGTGGTGACGTCGGGCGGCGTGGATTACAAGGATACGGGGGTTCTGCTGGAGGTGTTGCCCCGGGTCAATGCGGGCGGCATGGTGAATATGGAAATCAAGCAGGAAGTGGTGGATGTCGGGCCGATTGATTCCGCCACGTCACAGCGTTCGTTTCTCCAGCGCAGCGTGACCAGCAAGGTGGTGGTCAAGAGCGGCCAGACCTTGGTGCTGGGCGGCCTGATCCGCGATAACCGCACGGATGGGCAGAGCGGCATCCCGGTGTTGTATAAAATCCCGGTGCTAGGGGCGCTGTTTGGCAATACCAGTGAGCAACTGGATCGGACTGAACTGATTGTTTTAATCACGCCGCGAGTGGTGCGCGACAGTCAGGAAGCCAATCAGGTCACGGAGGAGATCAAGCGCAAGATGCGGGAAGTGGCGCCCTTGGTTCCAGCGTCATGAGTGATTGGAATAAGTCGCTTTGAATTCAGGCGTACAGGACATTTGGAAAAGGCTTGTTGTTTTTTTTATAGTGGCCCTTGTTGTTTTTTTGGTATCGGTTGTTGTATGGTTGACAGAGTGTTTTGCTGCACTTATAGTCTACAACCAACAGGGGTTTGTAGTGGCAGAGACAAGAAAATGTTGTATTTTTGCCATCGCGTGTTGTTTGGTTGACTTGCCGGTAGTTTCAACGTACAGTTGAAGCTGTTTTTGAGAATTCTCTTGAATGATGTTCTCCCTTGCCTCTCTTTATGTAAGGAGTTTGAAAATGACGAATGTATTTAAGAAGACCGGCATCGCTGCGGCGGTAGCGGGTGCTTTGATGGCAGTTTCCGGTGGTGTTCAGGCGCAGGCGTATCCTTCTCTGGAAGGGAATGAAATCAGGTTGGCTGCGCCCGATGACGTGATGCTGGTTCCCCATGTGATTTGTGACACTGCTGCTGCTGGCGGCCAGATCAATACGCTGGTTGGCATTACCACTATTTTTCCGGAGCGTTTAACCAACACAACACTTTTTGGTCGCCCAGACCGCCGGTCTACCAAGGGTCCCCTTCGTAACATGCACTGGCGTTTCTATGACGTCCGCAGCAATCATCGGCTCGATGGTATCATTCCGGTCTCTGATAACGATTTTATCCGTTATGACTGGTGCGATCAGCTTGCCAAATCTGGTGTGAGCAGCCTGAATGGTGTGCCTGGCTACCTGTTGTTCCATGCTGACTCCATCAGGTTCAATCTGTCGGGCAATATCCTGGTTGGCGAGAGTGAGCTTGGGACGAGCGCGACTGGTACCGCGCTCCATCCGGCCGAGAACAATGCCTATAACCGGCATGTGTACAGTAATTGTGCTGATGATGGTTGCGCGGCAGGCTTCTGGTCAAGTTTGAGTATTACCCTTCCGGCTGCTGAGGGTAAGACCGCTACGACCAAATTTGACACCAGTGTGCTGGTTCAGGATGGTACTAATGCGGATGGTACTACTAGGTTCGCTTTCAATCGGTCAATGTGGCTCTATGGTCACTCCTACCTGATTCAGGGCAACTGGGGTTCGCAGGCGTTCATCCCGATTCTGTCGGCTCCTATTTGGGACGCCGTGGTTCGCAACGGTTATCCGGCGATTGAGCGGCTGGATCGCGGCATCGACTTCACCACGCTGCAGTTCGGAACGGCGACGTATTATCAGAACATCGTCATGCGTTACTTCCTCGACCCGGCGCTGTCAACCCGAAACAGAATGGTGTTCTGGTTCAACACCAACCAAGATGCGGTTCGCGGCGCGGTGCCGATCGAGACCTTCGATAGTGAACAGATTTACCAGTTCTCATTCACCGATGCGTTGCCGAATGAGTTGCAAGTACTCGTTAGCACCCCGGCTACTCCACGCTATCCTGGTATGATTCACACTGGAACCGATCCGCGTGGTACTGTGGTTAACACTGGCCTAGTTAATTTCTACGTCGGTCAGGTAAGCAGCACCGTGCCGTATATTTCTTCGGGTGTTGCGTTCAACCTGCTGTCACTGGGTGCGGGCGGCAACAATGTCCAGATTCAGACTGAAATGGCAACGGGTAGTGTTGATCTGGTTGGCCCGTTCTAAGACAGGGCGGTTGTTGACTTGATCACCTGTTTGTAACGCGGTAAAAAACGGCACCCTAGTGGTGCCGTTTCTTTGCCTGTCTGGTATACGATTCATCGCCTCATTTAATTCATAGCAATCCTTAATACACTCCCATGAAAAATCATTTACAGCATTTGCTACGCGCTGGTTTGACGCTATTAATCTGCGTATTAGCGATTCCTGCTGCTGCCCAGCAATGGCCGTCGTTTATGCAGGCGCTGCCGATTGATAATAAGGTGTTTGATGCCATTATTGACGATGTAGATGAAAACGGGCGATTAGATTTGGTTGTAACTTTACGCGATCAGGAAATTGCGTTAGTTGCCTATCAGAAAGAACCGCGCCATTTTGAGACAGGGCCATCCGCGAAAATCACCGGGTTTCACGCCGACCGACTTACCCTGTTGCCGACTCCGCCGCACCGGTATTTACTCAGCGCTGAAGGTGAATACCTGCTGAAAGTGCTGGGGCCGGATGGTCAGGGTGGATTGAAAGAGATTTCCAGCTATTCGCAACCCGCCCCATTTACAGCAACGGCATTTCGCTGGCCGGGTTGGGGATTGTCTCTGGCGGTTTCGCCCTATGCTGACGATATCGTTTCCCTGATTCGCAATTTCAATGTGGAAACCGGCACCGCAGAAACCGAGTATTCAGCAGGAGTCGAGAATCACACCGTGCCGGGAGAAATCACCGTCGCCGATCTCGATGGCGATGGCGTAGATGAACTGTTGTATGCCACCCGGCGCACTCGCACGATTTGGCGTATCAATTATCCCCAGGGCGATAAAAAACCCGAATCAGTAAAAGTGTGGACTACGCCCAAAGGACATCCCCGCCATGTCGCGGTGGCTGATCTCAATGGCGATGGGGCACTGGATATTGTGATGCCGTTGCAGGGCAAAATCGGAGTTCTGCTAAATAACGGCAAGGGTGAATTCACCGAAGGGCCTGAATTGCCTTTTCCCACGCAATCTTTTGGGCCAGCCCATATCGCTATCACTACCGAACATGATGGGGCGTCATTAGTGGTGGCGCGCAGTGAACAATCCGTCGTTCTGGTGCGAGTCCAGAAAAACGCTGCAATGAATAGCGAAGCCTTGGAATTGCCCTTGAATGCGCCTTGGGGTCAAGTGTTGTTGCTGCGGGATATTGATGGCGATGGCGAGACTGATCTGCTGTTGACTACCGGAGAGATCACTAATTCACTGCGGATTGTCTATGGCCCACTGTGGAGTCATGTTAAAAATTGGACTCAACAACAGGCGCAGCTACAGTCCCAGAGCCAGCCGAAACCAGAAGGCGCGTCAGAACCCAAGCAGGAAGGAAAATAATGCCAGGACTTTCGCTTTCCGTCATTCCCGCGTAGGCGGGAATCCAGTAAGCCACTGAAAAGCTTGGATACCCGCTTTCGCGGGTATGACGAATTTACGGGTTGAGCGAGAGTCCTGAATGCACACCCACCTTGGCTATTGGCGTTATCGAACTGCCCTTATGAACTGTCAGGTGCAGTTTTCTTGTGGCGGATATAGCAATCCTATTGCACTTGTTGACGTAGAACGGGCAGGATGCCCGTTCTACAGCTCGAGTAGGATTGCTATAATTGAATCCTGATACACATAGGACTTTCGCTCCATCCGTTCGCCCTGAAGCTCTGTCGAAGGGCATTCATCGGTTAAAAACGGGGTTCGACAGGCTCACCCCGAACGGTTTTTGAATCCGAAGCGAAAGTCCTAACACAATAAGGAGATGGCGATGTATGCGATCATCTTTGATTTGGATACCAGCCAACTGCAACAACAATATCCAGGTCCCTCTTGGCAGAATGCCTACAATGACATTAAGAAAATTCTGCTTCCCTTGGGCTTTAAGTGGCAGCAAGGAAGCGTGTATTTTGGCGATGACACGATGAATGCGGTGCGGTGTGTGCTTGCTGCGCAACAATTAAGCCAAGCCTATCCTTGGTTTAAGGGGTGTGTGCGTGACATCCGAATGTTACGAATTGAGGAACTCAACGATTTATCTCCAGCCTTATAGGCGCGTAAGTTGGGTTAACTGCTTATCGTCAACCTGAATTCCACTAACCCCGTGCTTTTCAAAGGGGTCCCGTCGTTTGTAACCCAAGCAAGCAGGAAGAAAATAATATGGGTAGCCCTAAAATACCGTCGATCACTCTGATTTTGGTCTTCTGTGTAATGATCAGTACCCAACCGGCCTCGGCGCAATGGGCCAATCCGCCTGCGCAATCATCACCGGCTCCCTCTTCTCCCAGGCAGGGGCAAGATGCTGTCGTATTGGCCAAGGTCGGCGAGCGTGAATTAACCATTGGCCATTTCCGTCAATTCGCTATAGCTTCAGGATTAGGCGATCTGGCCCGGACTCCGGTCGGGCAGATTCAGTTATTGCGGCTTTTGATTGAGGATGCCTTGATTGATAAGGCGCTGGAATTGGAAGGTCTGGTCAAGGCGGATGCCACTCACGAAGCCCGTGTTAATGCGGTGGCTCTATTGCAGGAAAAGCATTTTCCCTTGCCGCCCATGCCGGAGCCGGATGCGATTAAAACCTATTATGAAGCTAACCGTGAGCAGTTCGGCATTCCCGAACTGGTGCGGATTGTTCAGATTCAATTTCGCACCGATCAGGATAAACCCGATGCGCCTGCTGCTCGGCAACGGGCGGAACAGGCGCTTAAGCGACTCGAAAGCGGCGAGGATTTTCGCAAGCTGGCGACGGAATTAACTGAAAGTCCACGCGGGCGGGAAATCGGCCCGGATCGCGGATTCCTGCCGCGCAACGCCGAACCGTGGTTGCGAGATGCGTTAAAGGGACTTAATCCCGGTCAGCGCACCGGCATTGTGCAATCGCCCGTAGGCTACGAGATTTTATTAATCACGGATTGGCGAGCGCCGTTAATTGCCGAGTTTGATGCGGTTCAAGCCAATGCCGCCGAACTAATGCGTCGGTCTGCTCAGAAGCAGGCGCGAGAAGCTTATATCAAAACGATAGCCTCGAAAGTCGGGGTCACCATCATTAGGCAGGGAATGGAAAATGCGAATCCAATGGCGCAGTAAAACTCAACAGCCCATGCGTGCGTTCATCGGGGTTTTTCTGGTTTTAATGGCGGAAATGGCGATAGCGGGCGCGACGTTGGAACAGCGGGTGCGTGAGTATTGGGAAGCCCGCCAGATCAATGACATTCCCACCTATTACCATCTGGAATCAGCCGCATTACCCGGCGGTGGTCTGACCCCGGATCAATACCGCGCCATCGCCGGATTGCCGGTGCGCGAGGTCAAAATCCTGGATATCAAGGTTGAGAATGACCGTGCCGAAGTCAAGATTGAAGGCAAGATTGAAGTCGGCGCATTAGGCTGGACCCCGCAGACCGTGACTGATACCTGGGTGCTGATTAATGGCGAATGGTATCGGCGGACGCCCGGTTTTGACGCCAAGCCAGCCCAATCAAAACAGCCTTAATGGATATTGACGCCTTGTTGCTACAAGCAGAAGAACATTTGAAAAGCGGCCGCTATCAGGCCGCTTTTGATCTCTATCAGCAAATCGTCAGCGATCAATCCGCGCCCATTGAAGCCTGGATCGGCCTGGCAATGGCGCGCTATCGCCTGGGGCAATTTAGCAATGCAGTGCAAACCGCGATGCAGGTTCTGGCGCGTGATCAGCAGCAGATTCGCGCCGGTCTGGTGGCCTCTGCGGCGCTGATTGAGTTAGGCAACTATGGCGAAGCCATCAGCATGGCCGATCTGGCGCTGGCAATTGAGGCGGATAACCGCTTTGCCTTATCCAGCAAGCTGCGAGCGTTACTGGCTCTGGGACGCTATGCGGAGGCGGTAACAACCGCGCAGAGCCTATCCAAAATTGAACCTACTAATCCAGCGATTTATTTGTCCCTCGGCAATGCCCTGCAAGGTTTGGGGCAAACGGCATTGGCGCTGGATGCTTTCGATCAGGCATTGGCGATTAATCCGCATTTTGAGGCGGCGCTGATGAATCGCAGTTCAGTATTGCTGCAACTTAATCGCCCGGAAGAAGCCTTGTGCGCTGCCGACGCCGCCTTGCAGATTCAGCCGGATTCTCCAATCGCGCTACTGAACCGGGCCGCCGCGCTATTAAGCTTGCGGCAATACCGCGAATCGCTGGCAACGATTGACGCTTTGCTGAATCAGCACCCACGCCATATCAAAGGTTTAATCAACAAAACCCTTGCGTTGCTGGCGCTGTGGGATTTCCGGGAAGCATTAAACGCCACTTTGAAAGTATTAACTTTCGATTCTTTTAATCCCGAAGCGATTGAGCTTAAGCTGAAAGCATTGGCAGGGCTGAATCGCTTTGCAGATGTGGTTGCCGAAGGTCTGAAAGCCCTATCTAAATATCCGCAGCGCATGGAATTAAAACTCACTGTTGCAAAGGCGCTAATCAAATTACGCCATTTCGCTGAAGCGCAGTCGAATATAGATGCAGTATTACGCGCTAACCCCAACGACGCGGAAGCCTTATCGCTCAAGGCTGAGATTTTGCTGGTCACTGGCCGGGCCGACGCTGGGCATACTCTGATTGATCAGGCGCTCGCTGCTAATCCTAATCCAGCGCCGTTGTGGATTCTCAAGTCAACTGCTTTACTGGATGCCGGGCGTTTTGCCGAAGCCCTTGCCGCTGCCGAACAGGCGCTCAAGGCAGAGCCGGATTATGTTCATGCAGCCATCAACCAAATTGCGGCGCTAAACAGCCTCAATCGTTTCGCTGATTCAATCCCGGTCATTCAGCAATTGCTGGATCGAGGCGTACGCAACTGGCAGGTTTACGCCAATTTGGGTGGTGCGCTGGCGGCTTTAGAACGATTTGATGAGGCTCGGCGCGCTTATGACACGGCCCGCGATCTGGACCCGCAGGCTTTTCAGGCTTTCCGACTGCGCGATCAGATTTTTGGCGTGCCTGTTGATGCGCTGATCCCGGAACTGGACCCTCGCGCTGGCTATGTGGCGCTTCAGTTAGCGCGACTGGAAAGCGCCGACTGGAACCAGTATAACGCGGCGTTGCAAAAAGCGACGGCGCTGATTGCTCAATGCCTGGAACAAGGGCAATTAGCGCCCCTGCAACCCTTCAAATCGCTGCTACTGCCCTTGCCGCCGGAGCAAATCGCCGCGATTGCCCGCAGCCGGGGCCAGTTTTTTGCTTCAGGCATGGCATCGGCCCGCCAGTCATTGGCGTTTGCCGAACAGAAATTGGCTGATGGGCGAATCAAAATTGGCTATGTGTCAGCCGATTTCGGCGAACATCCGACCTCGCATTTAATGCGCAGCCTGTTCCGCACCCATGATCGGGCGTATTTCGAGACTTACGTCTACGCGCTCTGTTCTGATAACCAGAGCGGCTATTATCAGCAGATTAAGGCGGATGCGGATCAATTCATCTCCTTAATCGGTCTCAGCAACGCTGAAGCGGCCAGTCGTATCCATGCCGACGGTATTCACGTTTTAATTGATCTGATGGGCTACACGACTTACGCCCGCGCTGAGATATTCGCCTTGCAACCCGCGCCTGTTCAGGCCAGCTATCTCGGTTATCCCGGCAGTCTAGGCGCGCCTTTTATTCCCTACATCATTGCCGATCCAGTAGTGCTGCCGGAGAAAAATCTGCCCTATTTCAGCGAATATCCGGTCTATTTGCCTGAATGCTACCAGGTGAATGACCGCTGGCAGTCCATCGCCGAAACGGGCGTTACGCGGGCGGATCAGGGCTTGCCGGAATCCGCTTTTGTGTTCTGCTGTTTTAATCAGATTCAGAAAATTGAGCCAGTAATCTTTGCAGTCTGGATGCGCATTCTCAGTCAGGTTCCTGACTCGGTGCTGTGGCTGTACTCCAAGCGTGAAGATGTTCGTCACCATTTGCGGGCGACGGCGCTCACCTACGGCATTGCTGGCGAACGGCTGATTTTTGCTGAACGCCTGCCCAAGGATCAGCATCTGGAACGGCATAAGCTTGCCGATTTATTTCTCGACACCCGTATTTATAACGCCCATACCACTGCCAGCGATGCGTTATGGGCCGGATTGCCGGTACTGACCTGCATGGGTGACGCATTCCCGGCGCGAGTGGCCGCCAGTCTGTTACACGCGGTTGGTTTGCCGGAACTGATTACTCATTCACTGCAAGAATATGAACAGTGCGCGATTCGCCTGGCGACGCAACCCACGCAATTAATGGAGTTAAAACAAAAGCTGGCGGCGAATCGGTTGCAGACGCCTTTATTCGACACGGAGCGGTTTACCCGTCATCTGGAACGGGCCTATGCAATGATGTGGGAACGTCATGCTCAAGGGCTGCCGCCTGCGCCATTACGGGTTGAGCCATTGCCCGGTTATGTCTAACTTGATGCGTTTGTCCGGTTCAACAGCAGGCGTGAAGAAACAAAGCTTGCTTTATCAGGGTTTGCGCCAGTGCTGGTTGCAGCGCCAGTTATTTCTGAAATTGTTGCGGCGCGATTTTGCCGAACGCTATCGCGGTTCCTATCTGGGCATGGTCTGGTCGCTATTATTACCGCTGCTGTCATTGCTGGTGTTCACCTTCTTCTTTGGCGTGATCTTTCAAGTGCGCTGGGCCGGTCGCAGCGAGGGTTCATTAGCTGATTTGGCGCTGATTCTTTTCGTCGGTTTGTCGCTCTACAATTTTTTCGCCGAATGTCTGAGCCGCGCTCCCGGTTTAATTTTGGCCCATGCCAGTTATGTCAGGAATATTATCTTTCCGCTGGAAATGTTGCCCGCCGTAATGGTCGCTTCCGCCTTGCTGACCTTAATGGGAACCTTGCTGATTATTTTGTTGCTGCAATTGGTGTTGGGATCGGGTTTGTCATGGACTGCGCTGCTATTACCGCTGGTAATTGCGCCACTGGCCTTATTCGTATTGGGGCTGGGCTGGTTTCTGGCGGCATTGGGCGTGTATATCCGCGATATTCAGCAATTGGTCACGCCGCTGGTGCAATTGCTGATGTTCCTCAGTCCGATCTTCTATCCGATTACCGCATTGCCGGACTTCATTCGTCCGTGGTTGCAACTGAATCCGCTGGCCTTAGTGATTGAGCAGACTCGCGGCATTCTTCTGTTCGGCCAGCCGCCCGCCTGGACGCCTTATTTTCTCTGCCTGGGAGCTTCATTAGTCGTGGCTTTATTGGGCGCCTACTGGTTTGCCCGCACCCGCAAGGGATTCGCTGATGTCCTCTGAGCCGGTTGCTGCGGCCTCCGTCGGGTTGGATAGCGCCGAGACGGTAATTCAAGCGCGGAATCTGGGCAAATGCTACGCCATTTTTCAGCGGCCACAGGATCGGCTTAAACAGATGCTTTGGCGTGGCCGCCGCCGGTTTTACCGGGAATTCTGGGCCTTGCGTGAGGTGTCTTTCAGCGTCCGGCGCGGCGAAACGGTTGGCGTCATCGGTCGCAACGGTTCGGGCAAATCCACCCTGCTCAAAATGCTTTGCGGTACGCTACAACCGACGACCGGGACGCTGGCGGTGCAGGGCCGGGTCGCGGCGCTCCTGGAACTGGGCACGGGTTTTAACCCGGAGTTCAGCGGGCGCGAGAACGTCTATCTCAACGCGGCCATTCTCGGTCTGGACGATGCCGAAATTGAACGCTATCTGCCCGACATTCTGGCTTTCGCCGACATTGGCGACTTCATCGATCAGCCGGTCAAGACCTATTCCAGCGGGATGGCGGTGCGCCTGGCGTTCGCGGTCGCCGCCCATGTGCGCGCCGATATTCTGGTGATTGACGAGGCGCTGGCGGTGGGCGATGTGTTTTTTGTGCAGAAGTGCATGCGCTTTCTGCGTCAGTTTCAGGAACATGGCACCCTGTTTTTCGTCAGCCACGACACCGGCGCGGTGGTCAATCTGTGCCAGCAGGTGTTATGGCTGGATCAGGGGCAGTTACGCGAAGCGGGGCCAGCCCGGCAGGTCTGCGAACATTATCTGGCGATGCTGCGGGATAGTTCAGGCATCACCGGATCCGCGCTGCGCCCGCCGCCGCTACCCGTCGCATCGCTGGCCGATCCATCCATCCAAGCGGTGGATCAGCGGCTAACTTTGATCAATCACTCCCGATTTCGCAATGATCTGGAATTGTTCCGTTTCCGTCGCGATCTGGAAGGTTACGGCAGCGGCGCGGCGCAGATTAATGAAGTCTGGTTTGAGGATGAGCAGGGCCGTCCCTTGACCTGGATTGTCGGCGGCGAGCAGGTCAGTCTGGTGGTTCACGCCGTAGCGCAAGCCGCGTTGGATAGCCCGATCATCGGTTTTTTCGTCAAGGATCGGCTGGGCCAGAATCTGTTCGGCGATAATACTTTTCTGACTTACGCCGCTGATCCGCGTCCGGTCAGCGCCGGTCAGTCCTTGATCGCCCGCTACGCCTTTCGGATGCCAATCCTGCCGGTTGGCGATTATGCGGTGGATGTCGCCGTGGCGTCCGGCACCCAGCAGGAGCATGTCATTCACTGCTGGTGCAATGACGCTCTGGTGTTCAAGTCCCACGCCAGCAGCGCCCATCACGGCCTGATTGGGATTCCGATGCTGGATATTCAATTGACAGTCGCCGTCGCGATAGCTCTGCGCCAGACTTATCTTTATGAGCAGCAACAATAAATCTGAAATCGTGGACGTGATCATTCCGGTCTATCGGGGGCTGGATGAAACCCGGCGCTGTCTGGAAAGCGTGCTGGCGTTTCCGCAGCAGACGCTTCACGAAGTCATTGCCATCAACGATTGCAGCCCGGAACCGGAACTGACGGCGTATCTGCGCCAACTGGCTGAAACCGGCGCGATCACTCTGCTGGAAAATCCGGTTAATCTTGGCTTTGTGAATACTGTCAATAACGGCATGATCCAGCATCCCGACCGGGATGTGGCGCTGCTGAACAGCGATGCCGAGGTGCATGGCGACTGGCTGGATCGGTTGCGCCGACACGCCGAAAGCAGCCCGAATATCGGCACGGTGACCCCGTTTTCCAACAACGCCACCATTTGCAGCTATCCCCGCTTTGTTCAGGATAACCCGCTGCCGGAAGGCTGGCCGCTGGCGGCGCTGGATGCGCTATTCGCTCAAGTCAACGCTGGTCTTGCGGTGGATATACCGACGGCGGTCGGTTTCTGCATGTACATCACCCGGCGCTGTCTGGATCAGGTTGGCTATTTTGACGCCGTGCTGTTCGGACGCGGCTATGGCGAGGAGAACGACTTTTCGATGCGGGCGCTGGAAATCGGCTTTCGCTGCCTGCTGGCGGCGGACACGTTTGTTTACCATCGCGGCGGCGTTTCGTTTGGCGCAGAAGGGTCCGCGCAATGCGCGGCGGCCCAGCGGATTCTGGAACAGCGCCACCCGCGCTATTTCCCTTTGGTCGCCGATCATTGCGCCCGTGATCCGGCGCGATGGGCGCGGCGGCGGGTTGATGTGGCCCGGCTGGCGCGGTCATCGCGTCCACGCTTGCTGTTTATCATGCACCAAGGCGGCGGCGGCACCGAAAAACATCTGCGGGAACTGGCGCTATTGCTGGAACCGAACTATGAAGTGTTTATTCTGCGCGTCCATGACCGCGCCCAGGCGGTATTGGAATGGGTGCGTTGCGGCGAAGAGTTCAGCGCCTGGTTGCCATGCCGCAGGCGTATCCTGATTTGCTGGCCTGGCTGCGCACACTGCGGTTGACCCGCATTCACTTTCATCATGTGCTGGATTTGCACCCACAACTGCTGCGATTGCCAGCGGATTTGAGCGTTCCCTACGACTTCACCGTGCATGACTACTATTCGATTTGCCCCCAATACAATCTGGCCGATGCCGATGGCCGTTACTGCGGAGAACCGGATACAGCCGGATGCAACGCCTGTCTGGCCGTGCGTCCAGCGCCGTGGGGACTGGATATTCAATCCTGGCGCAACTGGTTTCAGCCTTTGCTGATGCAGGCGGAGCGGGTGATTACGCCCTCGCAGGATCTGCTGGAGCGGATGCGGCGTTACCTGCCCGATGCCCCTTATGTTCATCTGCCCCATCCCGAAATCATGGGGCTGAATGCGCCGACGCCTGCACCGTCGCGCCCAATTCGCGAACTGAAAATCGTAGTGTTGGGCGGCCTGACTCCGGCTAAGGGCTTGTATGTGGTGGAAGCTTGCGCCCTGAACGCCCAGCAACGCGGATTGCCGCTGTATTTCCGGGTGATTGGTCATCATGGAGGTCGCCCGGTCAAACAGGAACCCGAAGCCCCACTGTCGTTCTCTGGCGTCTATGGCGATGAGCAATTACCGCTGCTGATAGACCGGGAACGGCCGGACGCGATCTTTTTTCCGGCGCAGTGGCCGGAGACGTATTCCTACACCTTGAGCGCGGCCCTGCGAACTGGCTTGCCCATTTTCGCCCCTCAACTGGGCGCGTTCAGCGAGCGCCTAGCTGATTATCCCCAAGCCTGTCTGCTGGCTTGGGACAGCCCGGCGGCGACGTGGAATGATCGGTTTATGGCCCTGTGGCCGGGAGAGCAATCGCCACCCCGGTCGAGAGCAGTCCATGCAGCCTGAGGACTATTTGCGGCAGTACACCGCGCCATTCCAATCCGCCGAAACGCTGTCCAGCTCCCCGTCGGATGAAGCTGCCTTGATGCTGGCGCAAGGCTATTACTATCCGCCCGATCTCAAACTGGAAACCTATCTCGATGCGCTAAACCTGTCCGAATTGCTGGCTGTCGTTCAGGAGATGTTGGCGGCAGATGGGACAAAGCAGCGACTGACTCGCCGCGATGTGATCGAGCATCTGGAATCGGTGCAGCGCCTCAAGGGCGAACGGGAACGGCAAAGTCTGGAAATCAGTCGGCTCAGTGCGGATCTGGCGTCAAGCCGGACGCGTGGGGAAATCTTAGCGACCGAATTAGCCAGTTGCGTCCAACAAGAGAAGCAGTACGCAACCGCTCTGGAGCAACTTCAGACGACGGCGGCGCAGCTTGCCGCCGTTAACGCCGCTCTGCGGGATGCCGTGGCGGACATACGCGCCTCTAATTCATGGAAAGTAACCGCGCCGCTGCGGCGGTTGATGCAGGCCATCCGGGCGTTGCTAACACCGGTTTAATATCAGGATATTGCTGATAGATCTTTCGCTTTCCGCCATTCCCGCGTCAGCGGAAATCCAATAAGCCGCTGAAAAAATGGGATACCCGCTTTCGCGGGTATGACGAATTTACGGGTTTAGCGAAAGTCCAGGCCTAGTAAAATCGGCAAGGCGCAGTGCGTCCATCGACAAGCCGCCGCCTTTATCCCAACAGGCGCAACTGCTCAAGCCGCCGCCGGTGGCGCACACCCACTGCCTTGAAGCCATTCCAGGTCTGGATGTAATGCGCCGCCCGCTGGCCGATTTCAGCCGCATGGCTCGAATCCATCCCAGCCACGGTAAATAACCACGCGAGTGGTCTAATTGCACCCCAAAGTGGGGATGGAGGGTATAACCAGGAGCACGTACGATTTTCGCCGGAACAGGCGTTGCGGGTGATGCTAGAGTTATAATGCAGTCGCTGACCTATGGCTGCGACAGACCTTACTGGAACAAGGTCTCAGGGCGGCAGAACGCCTGCTGGCGCAGCCCAGGAACGGGTCAGGGAACAATGACCCGGCGCTTGTCGAGGCGCGGCATTATGTCCGGGAGCGGGAAACCAACCTTGTGAACCGCGATCAGACCCCACCGGAACGCAACATCTTGTCCGGGAGCGGGAGACCGCTAGTATGCGTTTCAAGAAGATTGCCGAGCAGGACAGAAAGCATTCAAACAAGCGCTAATTAAAATGCGCCTTGCTCGAACAGCAAATTGAAACCTGGCAACCGCATCATCTGTTGTATACCCACATTCAGCAGCCTACCGAGCAAGCTCATCAAGCTCATCAAGATGTAGGCATCCATAACTTGGCCCTACCCCGTTTCCGCAAACTACCATGAATGAAACCGTTCATTTGTTTACCAGCATTACTGCCAATTATCTGCCCAAAGCCCGTGTATTGGCCCATTCGGCCAAACGGCAAGGACTAAACATCCGTTTCCATATAGTTCTATGCGATGACTACCCAAAGGAGGAGGAGCGTCAGGCAGAACCCTTCGATTCGATCATTGATGTGCGGGAATTGCCCTTTCCCGATCTGGAGCCCTGGCTATTCGGACACACGGTGGTCGAAATGTGTACTGCGGTCAAGGCGATGGGATTTCTGGAAATCGCCCGCCGTTTTAATGCCGAAAAAATCTTTTTTTTCGATCCCGATATGGTGATCTTGGGCGGATTGGAGATTTTAATCGAACGCCTGAACCGGCACAGCATCCTGCTTACCCCGCATCAAACTCAGCCGGAACAGTCAATGGATGCCGTAATCGATAACGAAATTGGCAGTCTCAAATACGGGGTATTTAATTTAGGCTTTCTTGGCGTACGAACCAGCAACGAAGGTCTGCGGTTTCTAAATTGGTGGGCCGAGCGTTTGCGCTACTTCTGTCACGATGACATCGCTGGTGGGCTGTTCACTGATCAACGCTGGATTGATCTGGCCCCGGCCTTTTTTGAGGATATCGAAATTCTGCGTGAGCCGATCTACAACGTAGCAACCTGGAACCTGACCCATCGCCGGGCGGGGGGATCGCTGGAACATGGCATCACCATCAACGACCAGCCGCTGAGCTTCTATCACTTTTCCGGATTCGACGGTGGCGCTCAAGAGGTCATGCTGAAAAAATACGCGGCCAAGGATTCCGTGCTGTTTGAATTTCGTCGCTGGTATGTGGCCGAGTGCCAGCGCATGGGGCAGGAACAACTGGGATCGTTGCCCTGTCGCTATCATTCGTTTGACAACGGCAAACCGATTACCCGGATGCAGCGGATTTTATATCGCTCCCGCCCGGATTTGCGGCAAACCTTTCCCCATCCCTTCCAGACCGCCGACCATTCCTATTACCGCTGGTATCAGCTTAATGGGCCTGATAGTAACAGTGGAGCCACAGACAGCGAGGAATGGAACCGTGAGCAACTGGTTAATGCTCTCCGCGAACTGGAATTGATTAAGCGTTCCCGGAGTTGGCGGCTGGCGCGGGTTATCGCCCGCATCTTCAGCCTCTTCCGCTGATGTAGCACGTTCAATGGCTCTTAATCACCGTTCGCCGACAAGGCCACGAGTCGTCTGTATTCCAGTCAGCGGCGCTGCCGAAATCGCACTACTGTCCGTAACTTTGCCTTCAGTTCTGAGTAACACCTCAGCGGAAACTGAAATCGTACTGCTGGCGGTAGGGGTAGATGCGGCGCATCTGCAACAAGCATTACTCCAGCCGACCTTGATCAAGGTCGTTCAAGCCAGCGACAACGCCGATCCGTGGTCAGCCGTTTTACAGGAACTGCCTGCTCGGTATGCCCGACACGATGTGTTATTGCTGCGTCCCGGCATAGCCGTCCCTCCAGGTTGGGACGCTCGGCTGGCGCTGGCGGCATACCAATCCGGAATTGCCGCAGTCGTCCCGCTGTGTGATAGCGCATCCTTCATTGCGCTGCTAGAGCCGAATCAGCCCGACCCAATTAACTTGGAATATATTGACCGGCTGTTAATGGCTCACAGCCCGCGTCGTAACCACCAAATTCCCGCCCTGTTCAGCGGCTGCTGTTATTTGCGGCGGGCGGCTTTACATGTGCTTGGTCCGCTAATGACGGCTCAATCCATCCTGGTTGCTGGCGAGTGGCCTCACTGGCTGGCGCAAGCTTTTCAGGAACAGGGCTGGCGCATGGTGTGTTGCGACCATGTCTATGTGCTGGATCAGGCTCCTAAACATCGCCGCCGCGAGATGGCGGCTATCAAGGCGCTGGAAGATGTGCGCTTGATCGAGCAGGCGCATCCACTGACTGGATTGCGTTGCGCCATTCGCAAACGGCTGGAACCCGGTGTCACAGTCAGCCCGGCAACCTCAACCCCGTTGCCGGTGCAATTGCACATTGCCCACAGTTGGGGCGGCGGACTGGACTACTGGGTTCAGCAATACTGCCAAAACGACAAAGTGCGGGATAACCTGGTGCTGCGCTCCATTGGCACGTGGGCGCTTTCGGCCAGCGCATTGCGCTGTACCGTTCGGCGGTGATGGATCAGCCGCTGCGTTCCTGGGATCTCGGCTATCCGATTCGGGCCACAGCGCCGACGCATTTGCAATATCAGGCGATCCTTGAAGCCATCATCAACGAATTCAGGGTTGAGGTTATCCTGATCTCTTCGCTGATCGGTCATGCCCTGGATGCGCTGACCACTGGATTACCCACCGTCTTTGTTGCTCATGATTACTATCCTTTTTGCCCGGCGATAGTGATTTATTTCGGTGAGGTGTGCGAACACTGCGAACCGCAGCGGTTGGAATGCTGTTTCGCCGGGAATGAGCAGAACCGTTTTTTTCGCAATGTGAATGCAGTGGAATGGCTGAGCCTGCGGCGGCGTTTTGCCCGGCTGGCATCGGCTGAATCAGTACGATTTGTTGTACCCGCCGGGTCAGTAGCGTGTCATTGGCAAACGCTGGTTCCCACCTTACGCGATCAGCAGTTCACCCTGATTCCTCATGGGCTGGACTTCGCGCCGCGCCGATTACCCACACCTCCAGCCGGAGAGCAGTTGCGGGTCGTGGTTCTGGGCAGTCTGGCGGTGCAAAAGGGCCGTGTATTGCTGGAACAAATCTGCCCGTTAATCGCGGGGCGGGTTCATTTATTTCTGATTGGATGCGGTGAAGATGGCGATGTTTTTCGCGAACAGGCCGGGATCACCCTGATCCCCCATTATCGTCATGATGAATTAGCTGATTTGATCGCGGGCATTGAGCCAGAGATAGGGCTGCTGCTGTCAATTTGGCCTGAAACCTTCAGCTACACCCTCAGTGAACTATGGCTGCTGGGCATTCCCGTGGTAGCAACCCAGTTGGGGAGTTTTGCTGACCGCATTCAGGATGGCGTCAACGGTTTCCTTTGTCCGCCACAGGCGGAAATGGTCGCTGAGCGTTTATTGGCTATCGCCGCCGACCGGACCTGTCTGACGCTGATCAGGGACGGGTTGGCCGATTTTCATCATCGGTCAGTCGGGGAGATGGTGGCCGATTACCATGCCCTGACGCCATTGCCGCAATTCAGTGCGCCGCGCTATTTCGCCGGTTCGACCGTTATGTCCGATGTCCTGACGGCGAATCAGCCGTCTCGTGCATTGCATGTTGATGACCGGACGCCATTCATTCTGGTACTGCGGGAATTCAGCCAATACGCCAGTCAAAAACTGGCGGCTACGCCCCGGTTACGGCATTGGCAGAAGCGTGGGCTGGGGATTTTGCTGCGCTGGGGACTGTGGGTGGCGGCGGCGTTGGCGCGGGTGCGGGTGCGGGGCAAAACCTGATAGGCTGACGAAACTCCTCTCTCCTTGCGAGAGAAGGGTTGTGGAAGAGAGGTAAATCGCTGGAGAGCTTCAAGTTGGTTGTTATCAAGACGTTTGCTCGATTTGGTTGAATAGCCTGAACTGCAGACTGCCGCAGATGAAGGGGATAACCCGAATTCACCCACTGGAAAGCGGCGGCGTCTGCGCAATCGAGTTTATCTGCATCAATCTGCGGTTCGGACATTCCAGCACAGTGTATTAGCTCCCTCTGGAGACTGCGACTTATGAAAAGAACCCTGCTTTATTTACTCAGCATTCTATGGCTGCTCAGCGTTGCGCCGCCCAATGCGGCAGCGCGAATTAAACTGACCACACTGCCGGTGCGCGAACGGGTGGAAATCCAATTGGATCATCCGCAAATCGCATTAGTTGAAGAAGAGCGGATTGTGCCTTTGGTGAAAGGCATTAATCAGGTCGATTTTTCCTGGGCGAATACCCGGATTGACCCTGAATCACTGGTGTTGCGCATTCTCCCGCCGCCCAAGGATCAGCCGATGGACGCCAAAGTGTTGTCGGTCAGCTATCCGCCTAATGAAACGGCGCTGATTTGGTCAGTCGCCGCTAATGTATCCGGCGCAGCGCGGGTGCGCATCAGCTATGTATTGGGCGGACTCAGCAAGGATTTTCATTACCGCGCCGTGGCCGACCGCGATGAAAGAACCTTGAATCTGGCGCAATACCTGCGAGTGAATAATGCGGCTAATGAAATCTATGACAGCGCCGAGCTATGGGCCGGTGTCGGCGAGCGGTTTTCCAAGCCGCTGGGCTTGAATGAAACCAAGGAAGCGCAATCAGGCAGCTTTAGCAATGTGCCGGTGCGCAAAACCTATACCAGCAATCCGCTGGAGTTTGGCTATCTCGACCGCGCCCAGGATAAATTGAATGTGCCGATGCACTACGTCATTAAAAACGCGGGTGGCGCTTTGGGCAAAGAATCTTTGCCCGCAGGCAAGACCCGTATCTTTCAGGATGACGGCAAAGGCGGCAATGCGTTTCTCGGCGAAGATCGCGGCAAATTCACTCCGCCCGATGATGAATTAACCCTTTATCTGGGCTTGGCGCGGGATATTGCGGTGCGGCGCACGGTGGATCGCAATGAACGCCAGCGGATTGCCGGTAATCTGTACCGCTATGACGTGACTTTGAAATATGAAATCGAGAATTTTAAGGATGCGCCGGTCACGCTCGACATTAGCGAAAGCGTTCGCCAGATTCGTAACGAAGTGCGCGGCGACAGTGGCCGAGACCCGGAATGGCAATTAGGCGACGGCAGTTTGCGCAATCCTGACCCGGACAAAAGCGATGCTGATAACCTGCTGTTTCATGTGGAATTATCCGCCCGCGCTGCGGATGGCTCCGCGAAAAAGCAGATTCACACCTTGCGGCTGATGCTGAATAACGAATGGTGAGCGTGATGAAGATAAACCGGATTTTCCAAGGCTTGTCTCTGTTCGGCTTATTGCTGCCGCTATTCGCTATGGCGGGTAATGTTGATCTGGCGACGGTGCCCGCCCGCAGTTCGGTGCAACTGACTATTTATAACTCTGAAGATTTAACTTTGGTGCGGGAGCGCCGGATCGTGACCTTCAAGCAGGGCGTAAACCCTTTGCAATTCTCCTGGGCTAACACCCTGATTGACCCCACTTCAGTTGAACTTAAGTTTCGACAACCCAATGCTGGTTTGACGGTGCTGGATACTACGTTTCCGCATGACAAGCCGCAAATGCTTTATTGGAACGTGCAAAGCGCCGCAAATCAGGAAGCGGTTATTGAAATCAGTTATTTCACTTCCGGCATTAGTTGGGCGGCGGATTATGTCGCCATTGCCGATGCTGAAGAGAAAACCCTGCAATTGGAAAGCCGGGTACGGGTCAACAATCATTCTGGCGAGGATTACGAGAATGCCCAGATTCGTTTAGTCGTCGGCACGATCAATCTGGTGGAGAAAATCGCGGAACTGGCGCGAGCGCCAACCGGGCGACTGAATGAACTGCGCAAAGAGGAGTATGGGCAATTACGTCAGCAGGCGGCGCGTAAAATGATGGCTCCAGCAGCGCCGATGATGGAATTGGCGGCGGGCAGCGCAATGGCGGATGAGGCGGAAATGCAAGCCCCCAAGGAGATTATCAAGGAAGGCTTGAGCGAGTATTTCATTTACACCATCGAAGGCGCGGAAACCGTGCCGAATGGCTGGGCTAAACGGTTGCGCAGCTTTGAAGCGTCTCCAGTGCCGATGAGCGTTGAATATCGCTACCGTCCGCGTGAATACGGCGATCAACTGGTGCGACTTTATTTGTTGCGCAACGATGTGGCGTCAAAGTTGGGGATTACGCCATTGCCGGATGGAATGTTGCGGGTGTTTCGCGCCAATGGCCGCAATGGCTTGAGTTATCTGGCGACGCAATCACTTAAATATGTACCGATTGGCGACAAGATTGAATTGAATCTGGGCGCAGATCCGGCAGTCATTTTTGAATTGGCGAAGCAGAAAGTTTACCGGGACAATCTGTGGTTTCAGATTAAGGGCGGCAATCTTTACCGCAAGCTGGGCGAAGAAGGCGCGAGGCTGGAACTGGACAGCCAAATCGCGGGATGGGATGAGCATGCGGTTTATCGGCAGAAGATTCGCAACTATGGTTCCAAGCCCATTACCGTGCAAATCCGTCGGGAATATCCGGGTGATGTCGCATTCCGCAGCCGGTTAAATCCCACTCTGCATGATTTCAGGACGGTGCAGTTGACTACCGATGTGCCAGCGGGCGATAAGGCGAATCTGGATTACGAGGTGATTAGCCGCCAGGGCTATAACCAGAAGCAGAATCGGGTGGAATTGCAAAGCGGCGATGCGGGACGCTGATTATAGTTTCCCGCAGCTAACAACGGGCTTCCCCCTTTTTTGAAAAGCAGGACGGTTAAGTTCTTCCAAGTCGAACTGCCCCGGCGCGTTGCGCCACCCCTCCTTAGCCAAGGAGGGGAAATCAGGATGGCCGCCACTGTGGGTTTATTCC
>JAAUTD010000258.1 GCA_012031845.1 Synechococcaceae cyanobacterium SM1_2_3 | reverse complement strand
GGATCGTCCAGCAACATCACCACCTATAGCGAATCCAGCGTCGGGTTGTCGCTGGTCAAGTCCGAGTCTCAAGTCGTCCCGCGAGACGGCATGGGCCACGCGGTCAATTTCCGCATCCGCTACAACGTGAATGGCGATTATGGTCCGTGGGTCGAGATTCCCAACGCCTTCATCACCTATGACCTGTTGCCGCCCAATCCGCCCACGGCCTTGACCGTGACCTTGTTGCGCGACCGGATGGACACCATCCCGGATGTCATCAAAGCCGAATGGACGCGGGATGCCGTATCGCCGGGAACCGGCGTGGTCATCTACGCCACCAGCTTCCTCAACAAGAAGCACACGCTCTACACCAGCAATGGCCCGGAAACCGAATGCCGCATCGAGAACGTGAGCCGCTTTGTCGTGCAGGACGAAGGCCCCGCCGTGGCGCGGCCCTACATCTTCTCGATTGCGGCCACCAACATCAGCGAGAAGAGCAGCGAGAAGCAGGCCGCCGCGCCGATCCACATCACCAGCAAGTTGAAGCCGGTGGACCCGCCGACGCCCGATGAAATCGCCGGCACGGCCCGCGAGGTGGAATATGCGACGTTGAAGGCTGAAGTGTTCGCCGACGTGATGACGACCCTCGGCAGCTTGCCGCCGGAAGGCCAGAGCATTGTCAACAACGCGGTGGACAAGACCGTGTTGAAAATCAAGGACGTGATCGCCAAGGGCGGCCGCGTTGAAATGGCCGACTTTGGCGTGTTCACCGCCAAATGGACGAACGAGCGCCTGGCCCGCAATCCGTCCAACGGCGAGCCGGTGGTGGTTCCCGCCTATCGCAATCTGGGCTTTACGCCCTCCCTCGGCTTCAAGACCGGCACCAAAACCGGCGCCGTCATGACCGACCTGCAAGCCAAGCCCGCCGCCAACTAAGTCAACAGCGAGTAGCGAGTAGCGATGACGCGCTACTGACCGTTCCCTACTCCCTACTCGCTACTCCCTACTCGCTACTCCCCTGGAGTGTCCCGCATGAGTGCGACGAATTTCATGGAAGCCGCTGTCGGCGATGCGCTGTTTCTGGCGCAGCCGTTCCCCACCGTGACCGCTTGGAATGTTTGCCTGTACAGCCAGACCCCGAACGAGGCCAACACCTTGGGCAATGAAATCATCGGCAACGGATACGCCCCGGTTTCGCACAATCCCGGCGGCGGACGCTGGATCAGGGACGCGGCCCAATCCACGCTGAATGAGACCGTTTACCGCAATGGCGTTGCGGTGCAGTTTCCAATTGCAACGGCGGATTGGCCGAATTCCGTAGGCTTTGGCCTGAAAAATCAGAACGGCGATCTGTGCTTCGCAACCGCATTGAGCGCCCCCAAGCCGATTAAGAGCGGCGAGCAAGCCGTGTTCCTGGCCGGTGAGCTTGAAATCAAGATTGGATAACCCGCGATGACCAGCGGCTTTCGACACGCTCAAGCCAACGCCCGCGTTGATGTTCACGTTCTGCACTGTTACGAACCGCCCGAATGGATCGCCGCTTGTTTGCGGTCACTGGAAATCGAGCCGGTCAACGTGCATCTGTGCGCGGGCATTCAGGGCAAAGTCGGGTTGGCCAGGGCGAACGCTTTCAGGCTGGGAACGGCGGAATATGTCGCTTTCGTCGATGCCGATGATGAAGTCATGCCCGGCGCGTTTGATGCGGCGCTGGCGATTCTCGATAGCCGCCCGGAGATTGTCGCCACCTATTGCGATATTCAACTCATCGGCCAACCGCCGGGAGTCGGTTACATCAAAGCGCCGTGGAATCCCATGAGCCAGCTTTTCAGCCCGTCCGAGGTGCATCACCTGCACGTCATGCGCCGGTCAGCGGTGGAAGCCTGTCTTGAGGAATTGGAACGATGGGATGGCTTCGAGGAATACGCGCTGATGGGCCTGATCTGCCAATTCGGCCAGCAACATCACATCCCGCGCCAACTCTACCGCTTTCGTCAGCACAACGCTTATCCCCGCGCCGGAGCCATCGGCGGGAATCCCATGAGACAAGCCGCCGCCCGCTTGGTCATGCCGATTTTATGCCCGCTGATTCAGGCCGGAATTCGACAGGATGCCCCCGCATGACTTCACTCGCTTGGAACCCAGACGGCGGGAGTTATGCCGTTGCCACGCTTTCAGAAAAAAGCGCGACCTTGGCGACTGCACACGCGACCGGTACAGGATTCATCTACTTTACCCACGCATGGCTTGCCGAGGACGGCAGCACCGACGGATCGCCCGGCGTCGTCGAACACAACGGCACCGCCTATATCGTCCAGACCGAGGATGGCCGGCCCGGATTGTTGACCGTCATCGCGCACAGTGACGGCCTATCCAGCAACGGCATTGTCCTGATGATTCTTGCCGAGGATTACGGCAGCAACGCCAGTGATGGCAGCGCGATGACCGCGCCCACGCCAGCGCCAGAAGGATTAACCGCGCCCTATGACTTGGCGGAACACGACAGCAGCGGTAACGGCATTGACACCGGCGCGAACGACCGCACCCTTGAGTTTCGTTGCGACTGGATAGACGAAGCGCAGGGTGTGGGTCATTACGTTACCGTGGACATCGAGATTGACGGCGACACCAGCAACACCGATCAGGTAGATAGCTTAGGTTCCGGCGTTTTTACCGTTCCGGCCTATCTGGACAATGACGGCGACTATTCCATCAGGATACGCGCCGTTAAGAACGAGACGGAAACATCACCTTGGTCAGACACGATCACGATCAGCAAGACCGCTGTTATCCCGCCGCCGGAATATCGCCTGTATTGGCCGATAGATGCAGGGCTGGATACGCCGAACCTTGCCTATGAGTTCACGTTTTACAGCGGTAGCCCGCAGGCAGGGATAGAGGCTTATCCCGTCCATCATCGGCCCTCAGAAGGGCTAAGTTATGTCCTTTGCGGTAGCGCCATCACCTACTATTCCACGACCCGCGAAGATGACCCGCCGATTCCGTTCTATTCGGTCCGCGTCCAAATCGAAGCCGACGGCGAAAGCCAAACCATCACCAACACGCTGGACGGCAGCGAGTGGGATCCGCTCGCTTTAACCGGCCCGGACTTGCCGCTGTACGACCCGAATATCCCGCCAGAAGAGGCCGTGCTACCCCGTAGCAGCGCCGGGTTGAAACTGACCGCCAGCGGGCTATTGAGTCACTACCCGGCCATCGGCGGCGCAAATCAGATCCGCCTGCAAGGTCAGCTTGCGTTGCTGTTCAGCAGCGCAGGCCAGATCATCACGCGCAAACTGTTGAAGGTCATTGATACCTTCCGATTTACAGCAAAGCACACCAGCGCCCAGCCGCCCGCCGGTCTACAAAGCCAGTTGCGGGAAGAACTCAACCCGTTGCAGCCCGACGATCCAGCGCGTTACTTACAGGTTTGGTTTATCGGGCATCCCAATCACCACGCCATCACCGCCCGCATTGATGACGGCGCCGGATTTACGCCCGCGTTTATTTGGCAGAATCCCGGCACGATTGACCCGGCCATCCTGAAAATCCCGCTGTCAGGCTTACCCGGCGACGGTTCCACCCACATCATCACGATCAGCGTGAGTCAGAACCTGAACGGCCAAGTCAGCCCGGCGGCCACGGCCACCAGTCAGGCGCGGCTACCGTTGCCGAAGCCGCCACAGCCCTTGACGGTCAATGCCCGGCTGATTCGCCAAGGCACGGAGGAAATACCGGACTTGGTAGAAGTCTCTTGGACGGCCACCAGTGGCGTTGTCATTGGCGCGAATTTGCGCCCGCAAGGGTGGAGTCCCGGCCAAGACCCGGCCAAGCTGGCGGGTAAAACCGTGAAGTTGGGTTATGGCAACGAGAGCGAGAATACGATGGCGTTTGAAGGCATTGGCTCCCGTTTCGAGTTTGCAACCGGCAGCGAATCCAGCGTTTTTTTCAGTGTGGCGGAGATTCGCAACAACGAAGTCGGCCCGCCGCTGTTCACCCTCAACCCGCTCAGAATCCGCGCCTACAAAGCCGAGGCGATTGAACCGAAAACGCCCGATGAGAGGGCCGGCACGGCGGTTGACATGGGCAGCCAGACGCTGCGCTATCACCTTGCCGATGGTTATAGCGGGTTGAATGCCACCATCGCCCAGTATGCCTACGATAAGTTGTTGCTCCGCATCAAAAACATTGTAGCGAAAGGCGGCAGCGTCACCCTCGATGACTTGGGGCGCTTTGAAACCCGCTGGTCAGCCAGCAAATTAACGAAAGGCCCCGCAGGAACCTTCTACACCAAGCCCGCCGAGCGAAGCGTGACATTCATACCCAGTATCGGCTTCAAGGAAGGCACCGAACGCGGCAGGTCATGACCGACGCGGAAGCGAAGGTATTGCTATGAACACTGAGCGCGTGAGAGTGGATTACACGCCGGACGGCGACACGATCAGGGTGTGGCGCACGATCGGCAACCGCGTTGAGAGCGTCAGGATCAGGCTGGCTTTCATTGATGCGCCCGAGCTGTCAGACAAGGCCAGCTATCCCTATGCGGTCAGCGCCAGAGCCTATTTACGCCGGTTGCTGGCGTTGAACGAGACCGTCGAGGCGCGGATTCAGGGCATGGATCATTGGGGTAGGCTGATCGCGGAAGTGGTGAGCTTGCGGACGTATGCCTATTGTGGCTTGCGGCTGGTTGAAGGCGGGTATGCCGCGTTGTGGAATTGTCCGCAATCACGCGGCGAGTATTACGCGGCCCAGGACATCGCCCAGAGAAAACAGCGCGGTATCTGGCGAATCAATGGCCCTTGGCAAGCGCCGTGGCGTTACCGATAAGGAATCAGCGAATGAACAACGATGCCGACACCGAAAGCAGCGCCAGCGCCACCCGCAGAGCCGACAGCGCCGACGCTTTACGCCGCCGCATTGATACCGAAATGGCCGAGACCTTGCGCGAATATCGCCAGCGGGTGATCGACACCTCGGAGCGATTGACCCGGATTGATGAGAGCTTGATCTATCTGAAATCCGAGTATGCGCACGGTCGGGAATCGCGCATCACGATTCAGGAGCAGCAGACCGTGATTGCCGAGCGGTTGACCGGGTTATCAACGCGGTTCATCGAGCATATTGAGGAGGCGACCGGCGAGCGGGCTTTGTTGCAGGCTTTAACAACGCAAGTCACCACGCACAGTGAACGCTTGACCAGCTTGGAGCGGTTTCTAGATTGCCGTCTGGTCCATCACCGGCACGATTGGCGCACTGATGTTGGGTTGGGCGCTCAACAGTCTGCATCTGGTCGCCGCAAAATAATCCCGTTTCCGCAGTTTCTCCAGTTTCCCCGCAGTCCGCCTCTGGCCCGCACCGTTGCGGGCTTTTTTAATTCAGTGGAATTCACCGGAATTAGAACGCTGCTGATTCGTTGCCGGGTGCAGGCGAATTCATGCCGGAGCGACAACCGCGCCGCGCTATCGCTGTCCGCGCCGGTTATGGGTGCCGTGGGCAATCGAAAGGTTACAGTGCCGCCCCGGCGCATCCATGCGCAGGGTGCGGATAACCCGCAGCGCCGCTCCAAACCAAAAAGAATCCCTGTTTGTTTTCGGGGGCG
>JAAUTD010000257.1 GCA_012031845.1 Synechococcaceae cyanobacterium SM1_2_3 | reverse complement strand
GGCGACGCGCTCGCTATGCAGGCTCTGGCTTAATCATTAAAAATTGTGTTTGGCGACGGTTGCGGGGATAAGTCCCCGCAACCGCTGCAACCGACTACAGGAGGAGGTTGAATCATGGCGGATAGCACCCTTTATCATGCGCTCGTACTCAGCCTGCACCAGCCGGCGGGCAACCTGGATCATCTGTTGGCCTATAACAAGCCCGAAGCCAGAGAAATTCTGTTTACGATAGATCGCATTCACCGGGCGCTGCGCGACAATCAGGATGTCGGACGAGTTCATCTGGCGTTGTCTGGAACTTTGATCGAAACCTTGGCGGACCCGGATTTTCAGCGCCGGGCCAGCGGGATCGTGGACTGCGCCGCTTTGCTGCGAAATCTGCAAAATACCCAGGTTATTGATGTTCTTGGCACCGGTTACTATCATCCGGTGTTTCCGCTGATTCCCCCCGCTGATTGGGAGGCGCAACTGGATCGCTGGCGTGGGATTGCCCGACATTGGCTGGTCAATAGCAATTTTCAGGGATTCTGGCCGCCGGAAATGGGCTTCTGCATGGAGATGATCCCATTGCTGCGGCGGCGCGGCTATCGCTTTGTGCTGGTGGATAGCGAGCATGTCCAGCCGGTGACGCCGATGCGCTGGGATGAAATGCGTTACCGGCCGCATGTTGCCCGCTTTGGCGGCGAGGAGATCACCGTTATTGTGCGCGACCGTGATTTGTCCAACGCCCAGGAATCAGGCATGGATCTGGAGTGGTTTAGCCGCGAAGTGGGCGAGCGCACCCAGTTCTGCGACTTTCCCGCCCTGGTGACGACCTGCAGCGACGGTGAGAATGGCGGCTGGTTCCGTAACATCGCGCCCGGCAGCAACTTCTGGGACGCCTTCTATCAACCGCTGCTGGAGCGGGCGCGAACGGCTGAAAACGCGATCCAGCCGATTTTTATTGGCGAGTATCTGAACCGGTTTGGGACGCATGGCGAAGTTACGGTCGGGCCGGGCGCATGGAACACCGGCTGGCATGATGGCCGTGATTTCGTGCAGTGGTCAGGCACCTCTGCGCAAAAGGACGCCTTGGTTCGGTTAGACGAAATCAGCCAGGCGGTGCAGGCCGCATTGAGCAACGCCGCGAATATTGGCTCGCAGAATCGGGAATTGCTCAATCTGCTGGAAGAAGCGCGCTGGCGAGTGCTGCGGGCGGAAACCAGTTGCAATTTCTTCTGGGGCGACGCCTGGGTCATGCGCTGTCACGCCGATCTCGATCAGGCTTGCGAGTGTCTGGAACGGGCCAACGCCTGCTTCGGCTGAGTGGCCTACAACCCCGTCTTCAACGCAGGAAGGCGACGGGGTGCGCCGAGGCTTCCACGGTCGTTGAAGCCTCACCCTCACTTTTTATTTCACAACATTTTCTCAATCGCGCCCCGCAGTTTGGGCATATCCAGCAGGCCAAGCTGGTATTGCGCAATCCGGCCTTCCGATGAAATCAGCACGGTGGTCGGGGTCAGTCGCACCTGGTCAAAGGCTTCGGCGATGCGGGCTTGCTGATCCAGCACAATCGGATAGGGGATTTGGCGCTGTTTGGCGAGGGCGCGCACCTGCTCCGGCGGATCGTAAGCCATTGCCACCCCGATAATTTCCAGCCCCTTCGGATTCAGTTCCCGGTAAAGCGCGGTCAAGTGCGGTATTTCTTCGATGCAGGATGGGCAGGTGGTCGCCCAGAAGGTTACCAATACCGGTTTGCCGCGTAACTGCTCCAGCGTCAGAGTCCGCCCGTCCAGCGTTTGACCGGCCAGCGGCGGCGCTTGGCGGGTTCCGCCCGGCATCAACCAGACAGCGGCAAAGGCCAGAACGACGACCAGCGCAATGCTGGCGATCACGGTTTCTTTATTCAGTTTCACTTGATGAATCTCCGGTGGATGCCGCTGATTGCGGCCAGCGATGTTTGGGCGATGAAATCAGACCCTTGCTATCGGCGAAAGTCGCCTAGTGGGTTGACGCCAGCATAAGCCCAATTTGCGCGGCGGGGTAAACGCCTTATGATTCCTATTTTCCAGTGATTGATTCAAGGCGGATTTAACCATGATCAAGGCAGGCATTGTTGGCGGAACCGGGTATACCGGCGTCGAACTATTACGGCTACTGACCGTGCATCCAGCAGTGGAACTGGCGGTGATCACCTCGCGTGGCGAAAAGGGCCTTCCAGTCAGTCAACTGTTTCCCAATCTGCGCGGGCGGGTGGAATTAAGTTTTGTCGAGCCGGATGATGCGGTGCTGAAAGCTTGCGATGTGGTGTTTTTCGCCACGCCCAATGGCACCGCGATGAAAAGCGTTCCAGCCTTGCTGGACGCAGGCGTCAAAATCATTGATCTGGCCGCGGATTTCCGCTTGCGGCAAGCCGAGGAGTGGGAGCAATGGTACGGAATGCCGCACGCCTGCCCGGAGTTGCTGGCGGAAGCGGTCTACGGTCTGCCCGAAGTCCATCGCGAGACCATCCGCAACGCCCGGCTGGTGGCGAATCCCGGCTGTTATCCGACGGCGGTGCAACTCGGTTTTCTGCCGCTGCTGCAAGCGGGCGTGATTGATCCTCTGTCGCTAATCGCCGATGTGAAATCCGGGGTCAGCGGCGCCGGACGCAAGGCCGAAATCGGCATTTTGCTGGGCGAGGCCGGCGATAACTTCAAAGCCTATGGCGTCGCCGGGCATCGTCATTTACCGGAAATTCGCCAGGGCTTGACCGCGATGACCGATGTCCCGGTCGAACTGGTGTTCGTGCCGCATCTGACGCCGATGATTCGCGGCATTCATGCGACTCTGTACGCGACCTTGACCGATCCCGATGCTGATTTGCAGGCCATTTTTGAGCAATGCTACAGCCTTGAACCCTTTGTCGACGTGTTGCCGCCAAAGTCGCATCCCGAAACCCGCAGTGTGCGCGGAGCGAATCAGTGCCGGTTGGCGGCGCATCGCCCGCAACACGGCAAAACCGTGGTGGTGCTATCGGTGATTGATAATCTGGTCAAGGGCGCGGCGGGACAGGCGGTGCAGAATATGAATCTGATGTTTGATCTGCCCGGAAACCACGGGGCTGGAGCAGATCGCGCTATTGCCTTGATCAATAAGGATTGATGTATGGAAGCCCCATTAAAGTCCCGCGCCTTGGGTTGCCTGCTGGGATTGGCGGCGGGCGATGCCGTAGGCACTACGCTGGAATTCAGCCGCCGCGATCATTATCCATCGCTGACCGACATGATTGGCGGCGGACCGTTTCACCTCCGCCCCGGGCAATGGACCGACGATACGGCAATGGCGATTGCCTTGGGTGAGTCGCTGTGCGCCTGTGGTGGGCTGGATTTGCAGGATTTAATGGATCGCTTCGTCGCCTGGTACCGGCAGGGGCGTTATTCCTGCACTGGAACCTGTTTTGATATTGGCATGACCACCCAATTTGCGTTGCAACGCTACATGAAGACGGGCAATCCCGAAGCGGGTAATCGCTCGCCAAGGAGTGCGGGTAACGGTTCGCTGATGCGCTTGTCCCCGATTCCGATCTTTTATCATGCCGATTTGGCAGCGGGGGTTGCCGCCGCACGACGGCAAAGCCTTTCTACTCACGGCGCGGCTGAAGCGATAGACGCCTGTGCTGGGTATGCCGAGTGGCTGATTCTGGCGATTAACGGCCAGGCAAAGGATGAAGTGCTGGCGCACGCGATTCCCGACTTGGCGCCAGGGGTAGCGGCAGTGATCGGCGGCTCCTGGCGCGATAAATCCCGTGAACAGATCAGTTCATCGGGTTATGTGGTGAATAGTCTGGAAGCCGCGATCTGGTGCGTGGCGAGCGCAGCGGACTTTAGGGAAGCGGTGCTACTGGCCGCCAATCTCGGCGATGACGCCGACACGGTGGCGGCGATTGCCGGACAACTGGCTGGCGCGTTGTGGGGCGTCGAAGGCATTCCCGCCGACTGGCTGGCGAAGCTGGCGTGGCGCGATAACATTGAACAGTTGGGATTACGCTTACTTGAAATGCGGCCAAACTAGTTCTTGACCTGTCAAGTCAACAATTGCAGAATCATTCAACCCACTTTTGCCAGAGGACATCCATCATGGGCGCTACGATTGAAACTTTTACGCCGGTCGAAGACCCGCTGCTGTTCACCGACGCCGCCGCGCTCAAGGTCAAGGGTCTGATTGAAGAGGAACAGAACCCGAACCTGATGCTGCGCGTGTTTGTCTCTGGCGGCGGTTGTTCCGGTTTTCAGTACGGCTTCACGTTCGATGAGAATCTGAGCGACGGTGACACCATCGTTGAAAAGCAGGGGGTCAAGCTGTTGGTTGATCCGATGAGTTTTCAGTATCTGGTCGGCGCTGAGATTGATTACAGCGAAGGGCTGGAAGGCGCTCAATTCGTCATTCGCAATCCCAACGCAACCACCACTTGTGGTTGCGGTTCTTCGTTCTCTTCCTGATGCCGGTTGGCGAGCGGGAACGATAACGTCCCGCTCAGGCCGGATAAATTCCCCCCCAGAATCCGCAAGCCTTTAGCTCCGGTCACTTCAGGCAGGTTGCCGGGCAAGCCGTCCAGGGTGCGCTTGGCCAACCAGGCAAAGCCCATCGCTTCCAGAAAGTCCGGATCAATCCCGTGAATGGCGGTAGATTCCACCGGTATGCCTGTGAGTCGCGCCCGCAGCCGATCCATCAAGGCGCGGTTGTGAACGCCGCCGCCGCAAATTAACACCCGCTGAGTGGTGGCTGCGTACTGGCGGATTGCGCTGGCAATGGATGTCGCGGTCAATTCCAGCAGGGTCGCCTGCACGTCACAGGGTTGAGCATCGGGCAGACTCGCCAGTTGGGCGTTGAGCCAATCGAGATGGAAGTATTCGCGGCCAGTGCTTTGGGCGGTGGCAGCCGGAAATACGGATCAGCCAGTCCAATCGCCAGCAATTCCGGCAGTGGACAACCGCTGGCCGCCCAAGCGCCATTTTCATCCATCTGTGCCCCCAGATGTTGCCGCGACCAAGCGTCCATCAGAATATTGCCGGGACCGGTATCGAAACCGCTGACCGGAACATTCGGGTCCGCGGATAATCGGGTGATGTTGGCGATGCCGCCGATGTTCAACACGATCCGTTCTTCGGCATGGCTGCGGAAGAACGCAGCGTGGAATGCGGGAGCCAGGGGAGCGCCCTGTCCGCCCGCCGCCATATCGCGGCGGCGGAAATCGGCAACCGTGGTGATGCCGGTTAATTCGGCGATCAGGCTGGGATTGCCGATTTGCACGGTGTACGGCTTGGAACCGTCGGGAACATGGCGGATGGTCTGGCCGTGACTGCCAATCGCTTGAATCTGCTTGGGTTGAAAATCCGCTTGCGCCAGCAATTCCTCAACGGCTTGCGCGAATAGCCGCGCTACATCGGCATCTAGTCGCATCATCGATCGATTTCGTTCGATCCCGGTTGAGCGACAGCCAGCAATTGTTCTCGTAAACTGTTCGGCATCGGCAGACTATGCCGCACGGTGAGATCAGGAATGGGGCGCATCGGTAAATCGCACTAGCGCCGCATCCACCGCGTCCATGCTGGTGCCAG
>JAAUTD010000256.1 GCA_012031845.1 Synechococcaceae cyanobacterium SM1_2_3 | reverse complement strand
GCATGGGAACCTTCGGATTGGATTGAAAATGTCGTTGTGGTAAACAACATTTTAACCCTACCGAAGGCTCTCTCCTCGTATCAATGAGTTAGAGAAAACTGTCCGAACCATTGCTATTAAAGAGGAAGAAAAAAAGTGTGCAGCTAGATTGGTTAATCGTGAGCCAATAGTGCAGCCGACACGCAATATCGGAGAACATGGGCAAGCTAAAGCCTAGTTAGGCGATTAATACACAAAAAGCCAGCGTAGGTCGAGTTGCAGTTTTTGGCAACCCGACGATTCATCAACCGACTTAACTGGGATGGATACCGCGCCATAACCAGCTTATAGCATTTGAACCTTTATTAATCCCAAGCGAAAATCCTGAACTCATAGACTTTGGACAGCGGCCTATTACCGCCGTCGTGAGCCGCTTTGATTGCAGCGCAAGGCGGTTACATTAGAAAGTGCTGCAAAAACCGTTAAGGAGGAGTTTATGGCCCAAGAATGTGAATCGTTGGCAGTGTGTGGTTTCTTCAGGAAATACCAGGAAACCAAAATTTTGGCGTGCAGGGGGTTTATCAACCAATATTGCAAAGGCCAAAAAATGAATGAATGTAAAAGAAAGGAATACCGTAAGAAACATGGTCAGCCGCCTTCTGACGATCTGATGCCATCCGGGCAAATGATCAACGCATAATGGAGAGTGATCGGCAACCTATCATGGCGCAGGCGCCTATTCGCAAGGTCATTCATTCTGACTTTCCAGCGATCACGCACCTCGCCATGTCTGCTTTTGGCCCTTCAGAAGGGCCGGAAATTGTTCGATTGATTTCTGATCTGTGGGTTGACGTAACCGTTCAGCCCGTGCTGTCACTGGTAGCAACCGTGGATGAAAACATCGTCGGGCATATCATTTTCAGCAACATTAGGCTTACACCACCCAGTCAGAAGGTCTCTGCCGCACTACTTGCCCCTCTGGCCGTCCATCCTGATTTTCAGTCGCAGCGCATAGGAAGCCGACTCATAACAGAAGGACTCCAGCAACTTTCGGATTCAGGCGTAAATCTAATCTTTGTACTCGGCCATCCTGGGTACTACCCACGATTCGGTTTTTCAGCGGCGGGAAGCAAAGGCTTTGAAGCGCCCTATCCTATTCCTCAGAGAAATGCCGAAGCGTGGATGGTGCGTGAACTTCAGCCTGGTGTCATTGGAAATTTAGGTGGACGGGTAATATGCGCCGACGCACTCGCCGATCCAAAATACTGGCGCGAATGATCCATAGCCAGGAACAATCGCTTCGAGTGAAACTGGCGTCCCCAAGGGGATTCGAACCCCTGTTACCGCCGTGAAAGGGCGATGTCCTAGGCCTCTAGACGATGGGGACAATAAGGCGGGAAAAAATAAACCGTCGCAGAATGACGGTTAGTCGTGGTGGAGCCAGGCGGGATCGAACCGCCGACCCCCTGCATGCCATGCAGGTGCTCTCCCAGCTGAGCTATGGCCCCATGCAACGAAGACGCGCAATGTAAAGAACTGGCGTATAGCTGTCAACTGATTTCAATCTAATCATCACTTTTCACGGTTCTGGCGGATGTAAGCCAGCGCCCGCTCAACCCGCGCCAAGGTTTTTTGCCGCCCCAGCAGTTCCAGCGTCACATCAATCGGCGGCGACACCGAAGTTCCTGATACCGCCACCCGCAACGGCTGCGCCACCTTGCCCATAGCCAGCCCATTATCCTCAGCCACGCGGTTTACCACTGCATGAATTGGTTCGGCTTGCCATGCCGACACGGCTCCCAGCGATTCATGTAATTTTGCAGCGGCGCTTCGGCGGCGGCGTTCAGATTCTTGCTGGCCGCTTTTTCCTCGTAAGCCGCAAACTCGCGGTATAGAAAAGCAGCGTTCTCGGCCATTTCCTTCAGGGTTTTAGCCCGTTCTCGAAACGCCTTGACCACTTCGGCCAATTCTGGCCCTTCGCTGGGATCGATGCCCAACTGGCCGATATGCCAACTCAGATGCCGGGCGACATGCGCCGGATCGCTGGTTTTGAAATAGTGTTGATTCAACCACAGCAGCTTGTCGGGATTAAACGCCGACGGCGCTTTATTGACCGCCGTCAGATCAAACAACTGGATCAACTCGTCCAGGCTGAAAATTTCCTGATCGCCGTGCGACCAGCCCAGCCGCACCAGATAATTCAGCACCGCCTCCGGCAGAAAACCGTCATCGCGGTATTGCATGACGCTGACCGCGCCGTGCCGTTTGGAGAGCCGCTTGCCGTCCGCGCCCAGAATCATCGGGACGTGGGCAAAGTGCGGCGGGGTCGCGCCCAGCGCCTGGAAGATGTTGATCTGGCGGGGCGTGTTGTTGATGTGGTCGTCGCCGCGAATGACATGGGTGATGCCCATGTCCAGATCGTCCACCACTACGCAGAAGTTATAAGTCGGGCTGCCGTCGGCGCGGGCGATGATCAGATCATCCAGTTCGCTGTTGCGAATGACGATCCGGCCGCGAATCAGATCATCCACCACCACCTCGCCGTCCTGTGGATTCTTGAAGCGCACCACTGGCTCCACATCGGGGCGCGGCGGACCCTGATAATCACGGTAGCGACCGTCGTAGCGCGGCTTCTCCTTGTTGGCCATCTGCTCGGTGCGCAACGCCTCCAATTCCTCCTTGGTGCAGTAGCAGTAATACGCCTTGCCCTCCCGCACCAACTGGCGCAGCACCTCGTTATAGCGATCAAAACGCTGAGTCTGGTAGAACGGCCCCTCGTCGTAATCCAGCCCCAGCCAGTTCATGCCTTCCAGAATGGCGTTGACTGATTCCGGGGTGGAACGCTCCAAATCCGTATCTTCGATGCGCAGAACAAAGGGACCGCCGTGCCGACGGGCGTACAGCCAGGAAAACAGCGCGGTGCGAGCGCCGCCAATGTGCAGATAACCGGTGGGACTGGGGGCAAAGCGGGTCTTGACCATGTGAACTCGTTCGGGATGCGATGGAGAGAAAGACGCGATGTTAGTCTTTTTTCGGCTTGACGGGCCGCTGCCAGTTGGACACATCCTTGCGCGGAGCGCGGGTCAGGCACAGATTGCCATCCGGCACATCGCGGTTGACTGATGAACCGGCCCCGACGGTTGCGCCCTTGCCGATCCGCACGGGCGCCACCAGCGAGCTGTTGGAGCCGATGAACGCGCCGTCGCCGATCACGGTGAGATGCTTATTCGCGCCGTCGTAGTTGCAGGTGATGGTGCCGGCGCCGACGTTGACGCCCGCGCCAATTTCGGCGTCGCCGATGTAGGTCAGGTGATTGACCTTGGAACCCGACCCGATAGTGGTCTTCTTGATTTCGACGAAATTGCCGATGTGAACCCCCGCCGCCAGTTGAGCGCCGGGCCGCAACCGGGCGAACGGGCCAATTTGCGCGCCGACGCCGACTTCGGCGTTCTCAATCCACGAATGCGAGAAGATCTCTACATCATCGCCAATAACCGCATCGCGCAGCAGGCAAAATGGCCCGATCCGCACCCGGTCGCCCAATCGCACCACGCCTTCAAACACCACGTTGACATCAATCACCACGTCCTTGCCCGTGGTCACCGCGCCGCGCACATCCACCCGCGCCGGATCGAACAGGGTCGCGCCATTGCGCATCAACTGTTCCGCCTGCCGCCGTTGATAAAACCGCTCCAGTTCCGCCAGTTGCACGCGGTCATTGACGCCCAGCACTTCTTCCGGCTGCGTCACCGTGAACGCCTCGACCGGGACGCCATCGCGCACCGCCAGCGCCACAATGTCGGTCAGGTAATACTCGCCCTGAGCGTTGTCATTCCTGAGTTCAGCGATCCAGCCGCGCAGTTTCGCGGTGGTCGTCGCCAGAATCCCGGTATTGACCTCGCACAAGCGCCGTTCTTCTGCGCTGGCGTCCTTTTCCTCAACGATGCGGCAGACCTGATTCTGTTCATCGCGGACGATGCGGCCATAACCGGACGGTTCGGCCAGTTGCACCGTCAGCAGCGCCAATTTGTCTTGCTGAGCGGAGTCAACCAGCGGTTGCAGGGTCTCGGCGCGGGTCAGCGGCACATCGCCGTACAGCACCAGCGTGATGCCGTCCTCATCCAGCAGCGGCAACGCCTGCGCTACCGCATGGCCGGTGCCCAGTTGCTCGGCCTGTTCCACCCAGATCACGCTTTCTTCACCGGCAAAAGCCGCTTTAACCGCTGCGCCGCCGTGTCCGTACACTACCAATCGAGCCGCCGCCTGGAGACGGCTGGCCGTGGTCAGCACATGCGCCAATAGCGGTTTGCCGCCGACCGGATGTAACACCTTGGGCAGATCCGAAACCATGCGTTTGCCCTTGCCCGCGGCAAGAATTACGACCGAAAGCTGCATGATGAATAAACCTCCAGAAAAAATTGTTGCCCGCTCATGTATCGGAAGTGGTCTGCGGGTTTAAGTCAAGTAATGAAAGAGGGTTGCCCAGCAACGCCATTTCTTCCTGTTGGACCGCCTGTTCCCGCTGCTGCAAGTTCCACATCTGGGCATACAGCCCATTCTGTTGCAGCAGTTCCCGATGAGTACCCTGTTCCCGCACCCGTCCGTGATCAAGCACCAGAATCTGATCAGCGTCCACAATTGTTGAGAGCCGATGGGCGATGACCAGCGTAGTGTGATTGGCCGCCACATTCCGCAACGCTGACAAAATCGCCTGCTCGGATTTGCTGTCCAGCGCCGAAGTGGCCTCGTCGAAAATCAGGATGCGCGGGCGTTTTCAGAATGGCGCGGGCGATGGCGACCCGCTGCTTTTCGCCGCCGGACAGCTTCAGGCCGCGTTCGCCGACCACGGTCTCGTAACCGTCCGGCAGCGCGGCGATAAAATCATGCAGTTGCGCCATGCGGGCGGCAGCGGCGATGTCTTCACGGCTGGCGTCAATTCGGGCATAAGCCAGGTTGTAATACAGCGTGTCGTTGAACAGCACCGTATCCTGCGGAACAATGCCGATGGCGGCTCGCAAACTGTGCTGAGTCACGCTGCGAAGGTCTTGGCCGTCAAGCAGAATTCGCCCGCTGTTCACCTCGTAAAAACGAAACAGCAGCCGCGCCAGGGTGGATTTACCCGCCCCACTCGCGCCAACCACCGCCAGTTTCCCCCCCGGCGGCACGGTGAAACTTACGTCGAACAGGATCTGCCGGTCGGGCTGATAGCCAAAATTGACCTGTTCAAAGCGCAATTCGCCCTGCGTCACGGTCAACGGAGCCGCGTCCGGCGCGTCGCGAATTTCCGGGGCCTGCTCAAACAGGCGCACCAGATCGTCCATATCGGCCAGCGCGTATTTAATTTGCCGGTAGACGATGCCGAGAAAATTCAGCGGGATGAACAGTTGCAGCAGCAGCGCATTGACCAGCACCAGATCGCCCAGGGTCATTTGCCCAGCGGCAACCTGGGCGGCGGCGGCGACCATGATCAAGGTCGCGCCGACCGCAATGATCGCGCCCTGCCCGAAGTTGAGCGCCGACATCGACGTCTGGCTCAGCACCGCGCTGTTTTCCCAAGCCGCCAGCGTCGTATCACAACGGCGCTGTTCCCACTGCTCGTTGCCGAAATACTTGACGGTT
>JAAUTD010000255.1 GCA_012031845.1 Synechococcaceae cyanobacterium SM1_2_3 | reverse complement strand
CTGCAACAGACACAATTTGCCAAGCGGTTCCTTGGCGGGCCAGCCTTTTGGAATGCCGCCGGTTTGCTCGTAAATATCGCAGTCGGGTTGATTTGCGATCTTTTGAACGATATGCGGGACGGTTCCAGCCACCGCCACTGCGCCGATGTAGATGGAAAAAATCAATGCTGCGAATAGGATGAATAGATAAACAGTTACCCAAAGCGAAGGTGATGATGTCCTGAGAAATAAGCCAATTACTGCAATTAAACCGCTTTGGATGACAACAAGAGATGAACCATAATCTCTGATTTGTTTTAAGGCTTCAAGCCGGACATTGATTTGTCTGGCGATTTCGGCGTCTGGGTCTGGGGTATTAGCCATTTGTGTACCTTTATGTAGTGAGCTTCATTCTCGGTAATCACGGAGACCGCACCACAGATCAATAGCGCGGACTCCGGTGCAGTAGTCACTTAAAAATTATTCAGAAAACGAATTTGCATGTTTTACTTTTAGTACTACAGTTATTGCAAGCCCGATCTTCATTACAATCTGAATCAGACGAGCATGGCCTGCCACACCTTGCTGCAAGCATCAGCGGCTTAGATCTACCAATTAATAAATCGGCTACCTTATGATCTCTATCGGGTTGTGCTAACAAAGCCACTAAAAAAATGTCCTGTTTATTGACTTGATCCGTTGAAACATTGGGTGATTCCGCTCTTGCGATAGAGAGCGAAGCCAGCAACAACAACGACACCAATACGAGTACCTTTTTCATCGTTTATCCTCTCAAATGACCACTGAACAAAAGGAAGCTGGGCGCTGAACGTGGTCCCCCCAATGCCCAACAATGGTTTTATTTAGTAAGATTATGCTAAACCTAATCAGCCATCAGCCGGACGACACACTCCCTTGATGCACCATAGGCAAGGTTCACCCGAACACTCTATATCCCGCTCGCAAGCACGATTACATTGTGCCGCAATAATCAGCGGCTTAGATCTACCAATTAATAAATCGGTTACCTTATGATCTCTATCAGGTTGCGCTAACAAAGCCAGCATAAAACTGTCCTGTTTACTGACCTGATCCATTGAAAAGTTGGGTGATTCCGCTCTTGCGATAGAGAGCGAGGCCAGCAACAACAACGATACTAATACGAGTACCTTTTTCATCGTTTATCCTCCAGATAGTCATTGAACAAAAACAAAGCGCTGCCCTTCATCGAATAGACTTTAATTAGGGACAACAGACTCAAAAAAAATTATGCTATTCACTGGTAGATGAACTAGAACGCGACGAAGACGATTTTTTTCGCGTATCTTCAGTAACAGAATCTATAATCTTATTGACAGCTCGCCCAACAGGTCCTGCATGCTCTACACTCTTTCCTGTATCCTTTTGACGATCCCAGTGTTCATTAGCAGTTTTATCATACTCATCTGCGAATACATTGGTTCCAACGATGGAGAGCGAGGCCAGGAACAGCAACGACACCAATACGAGTACCTTTTCATCGTTTATCCTCTCAAATGACTACTGAACAAAAGTAAAGTTGGGCGCTGAACGTTGTTTCCTGATGCTCAACAATTGGGGTGCTTTTTTTACACTAAGAAAATTATGCTAAACTCAAACATCTGATAACCATACAGCTAGACTGTGTGTATCCACAGCAAGAGTGTCTGTCATGAATGTGAGCGACAAAATTCGTTTCATGCGTCAACTAAAAGGCTGGTCTCAAGAGGAGATGGCCGAGAAACTGGAGATGTCCCCCAACGGCTACGCCAACATCGAGCGAGGAGAAACAGATGTACGATTTTCCCGATTGGAACAGATTGCGGATGTATTTGGGACAAACCTCACCGATCTGATGAGTTTTGGCGAGAGGAATATTCTGTATTTTTTTGGAGACAATAATCGGCATGTTCTGCAAACCGTGAATACATCACCGGAGACCTTAATGGTGGAATTGCAAAAGCACCAAATCCTGCTGGAACAGAAAGATAAGGAAATTCAATATCTAAAAGAAATTATTGATCTGCTGAAAAAGACTAGCGCACAGGAACAAGCGCCTTGATCCCTTATTAATCAACACGGACCCGATCCAGCCGGTGGTGTGCCTCAATAGCGAAGCGGCTACTAATTTAATAAGTTGACCGTGTTTAATATTCGCTGAAATAAAGTCAGGCTGGTTGCTGCCATTCACTATAACCGAAAAAAATTTGCATCAGGTCTGTTTTAACTCATCTCTTGCTGATTACAGCGACTCCTTTGGTCAATAACCGGTTGACTCTCAAGGATTGTCAGCCCAATCCTACTGATTAGCGATTATCGAGGCTGAAATTATGGCCGTTACCCAAAAACATCGAGCTTTTGCGGTCAACACCCCACTGGGCGAAGACGTGTTGCTCTTCTGGCGGATGAACGCCACTGAACAGTTGGGGCGTCTGTTCGAGTACGAGTTGGAATTGCTCAGCGAACGCACCGACATCGCTCTGGCTGAAGTGCTGGGAAAAAATGTGACGGTGCGGATGCAGTTGCCTGAAGTGCGTGGTAGTGGCGCCCGGTACTTCAATGGCTTTATCACCCGCTTCAGCTATCAGGGAACACACGGACTTCATTATGGATATTACCGGGCGACAGTCAGTCCCTGGCTGTGGTTTCTAACCCGCGCCTCAGACTGCCGCATTTTCCAGAACAAAACCGCGCCGGACATTATCGAGACGGTCTTCAGCGATCATGGCTTTACCGATTTTCGCCGCTCGCTCAGTGGCGGCTACCGCACTTGGGAATACTGCGTACAGTATCGGGAGACCGATTTTAACTTTGTCAGTCGGTTGATGGAGCAGGAAGGGATTTATTACTACTTTGAACACGAGAACGGTAAACACACCCTGGTATTGGCCGATAACCTGGGTGCTCACGTTTCGTTTCCCAGCTACAGCCAGGTGCCTTATTACCCGCCGGACGCCCAGAATTTTCGTAAAGTTGACCATATTTACCAATGGGTCGTCGAAAAACAGGTGCAGCCCGGTACTTACGAACTCAACGATTTTGACTTCACGGCGCCGCGCAAAAACCTGCGAACCGTGGCGTCCATGCCGGAAGATCACGCGATGGCGAACTTTGCCATGTACGATTATCCGGGTGAGTACAGCCAGACCAGCGACGGTGATCACTACAGCGCCGTGCGCTTGCAGGAACTGCTGGCGCAACACGAAGTCCTGCGCGGCGAAGGCATCGCTCGTGGGCTGGCGACTGGCTATCTGTTCGACCTGACGAATTGTGGGCGAGAGGAGCAAAACCGTCGGTATCTGGTGGTGGCGGCCGTTTATGAACTGCAATCGGATTCCTACAAATCCGTTGCCAACCTGGATATCGTTGGCAAACCCTATGTAGTGCGGATCACCGCGATAGATGCCCAGCAAATCTACCGAGCGCCGCGAAGCAGCCGCAAACCGCTGGTGCAAGGGCCACAAACCGCAATCGTGGTCGGTCCGTCCGGCGACGAAATCCATACCGATCAATACGGTCGGGTCAAATGCCAGTTTCACTGGGATCGCTACGGCGAGGCCAATGAAAACAGCTCCTGCTGGATTCGGGTGGCGCAAAGCTGGGCCGGTAAAAAATGGGGCGCGCTTTATATGCCCCGAGTTGGTCAGGAAGTCATCGTGGAGTTTCTGGAAGGCGATCCGGATCAGCCGATTATCACCGGGCGGGTTTACAACGGCGTCAACATGCCGCCGTATACCCTTCCCAACTACAAAACCATGTCCACTCTCAAAAGCCTGTCCAGCACCGGCGGCGGTGGATTTAACGAACTGCGGTTCGAGGACAAGAAAGACGAAGAGCAGATTTTCATTCATGCCCAGCGACGCATGGATCTGCGGATTCGCGGTTCATTGTACGAAACCAATTATGGCAACCGCGAAATGCGCATTGGCTGGGAGAAGGACGGCGAGCGCGGCGGCAATTGCAACACCTTCGTGCAATTCGATGTGAACTATCACGTCAAGGAAGGCGAATATCAGAAGATTGATAAGAAATTTCACCAGACCATTGTCGAGGATGTGCTGGAAAGCCATACCAAAAACCACACCACGTTTATCACCGAAACCTCGGCGCTTAATGCGAAAAAAGTGATTATCGAGGGCGCGGATCAGGTTAGCGCCAAATCCGGCAAGATCACTATCGAAGGCACCCAGGGCGTTCATATCAAGGCCGGCCAGTTAAATCTGGAAGGCCAGCAGGGCATCAGCCTGAAAGTCGGCGGCAACTTTGTGGTGCTGGATGCCACAGGGGTTGCCATCAACGGCACGATGGTCAATATCAACTCGGGCGGATCGGCAAATAGCGCCGATGCCGCTGAGTCGGTTGCCCAAGCCGAGATCGAAGAACCCATTGATGCCGCCCCGGCGGATAACGCCGAACCCGGGCAAAAAAGCCAGGTCAGCGCCACCCCTCGTACCCGCAAGAAAGTGACCCTGAAACCGCAGGAAGTCCCGCCCTATCAGCCACCTCCTCCACCGGGTGGGGGACCACCGCCCCCCCCGTACCGCCGTTGGACGTGACCAAGTGCGCATTCATCAGCGCCAAAGGCAAGTGCGAACATGGCCGCGAAATTTCCGATGGCAAAACGCTGGAAGTCGTGTCGGCGGAGACTTACGGCAGCGATGAGATTCAACTGGAAGCCGAATTGTGGAATGAAGGGAAATGTCAGCATATCGAGGGCTGTCCCTTCGCCGAAGGACCGGTGAAATGGACGATCACCGATAATGGAACCAAGTACGGCAAGACCACTTCTTTCCCCGCCAAAGGGCCGATCACCAGTAAATTCTGGCTACCCAGCATCAGCCCAAAAAAATACGACATCCGTTGCTCAAGTTGCGGGGGTAGCAAGCGGCTGACGGTGGACTGTTATCCGGGCAATCAGTTTGCCGCCAAGCTGGATCTTGAGAAGGCGCTCAAGATGTTGCGAACCATCACGGACGCGGCGCAATGGGCATTGGAATTTGCGCCGGGGGTGGAAAAGTTCAGTTGGAAATATCTGGAAGGCAAGGTATCGGGCGAGGCGCAATGGAAGGAGTGGACCGATCACCGCGCCTACTACGCCTACAAGATCGCTATCGGTTTTGATCCGCTGTTTGGCGCGGAGTTTAAGGCGAGTCTTGGCTCCGGGGCGATTACCAAATATGTCAAGAAAATCCCGCTGGCCGGTAAATATATCCAGCGAGTCATTGACTGGCTGGTCAAGGCTGGACTCTATATCAAGCTGAGCGGTGGGATTAATGTGGATGCGAACTACGAGCGGAAAAGCCCTGATGAAGCCAAATTTATGCGGAATACCGGCAGCGGCCTGTCGGGAAAAATTCAGGTGACTTTGGGCGGCGAAGCCAGCGCGGTCGGTGACGACGTGATCAAAGTCGATATCAATGCCTCAGCGGCCATTGTTGGCAAGGGCGACTTCAGCCTTGATGACAAGGGGGCGCTGGTGGACCTTGCCGTAGAGTTTGACGGATTAAAGGGTCAGGCAGTGGTCGCGTTTTTATGGGGACTGGTGAGTTTTGAAGACACCATCACCTTTGTTGACAAACAAACCTGTGGGGTCCGAAGAAGTTTATTTCTGGG
>JAAUTD010000254.1 GCA_012031845.1 Synechococcaceae cyanobacterium SM1_2_3 | reverse complement strand
GGGGAAAATCGCCGATGTGTTGCAGGCGCGCGGCGATCTGGACGAGGCGCTGCGGATTTACCGCGAGGAGGAATTGCCGGTCTACGAGCGGCTGGGTGCGGTTCGGGACTTGCTCGTTTGTCGCGCCAACATCGGGATCAATTATTTAGCGCGTGGTTCAGCGGGAGACCGCCAGATTGCGTTGCAATTCCTGAACCTGGCCTTGCAGGACGCCCAGCGATTAAAGATTCCCGAAGCCCTGCACATTGCTGACCTCATCCAGCGGGTGGAGAATCCGCCGGAATCAGTCTAACGCGGTGATTTATTAGCCAGGGCTTGGGAGTGGATCAGACGGCGAAAGGGGCGAGTCTGACTCTCAACAACGATCACGCCAGCACCGACTCGCCCGCGTACAAATCGGCGATTTGCTCGCGCCAGCGCACCACTTGAAAACGGTCGCCATCCACCATCACCTCCGCCGCCCGTGGCCGGGAATTGTAGTTGGAACTCATGGCGAAACCGTAAGCGCCCGCCGAACGCACCGCCAGCAAATCGCCCGGTTCGATGTTCAATTCCCGATCCTTGCCAAGAAAATCGGCGGTCTCGCAGATCGGCCCGACCACATCGTAGCGGCGCGATTCGCCTTGGGTGCGCGGCTCCACCGGAATAATTTCCTGCCAGGCTGAATACAGCGCCGGTCGCAACAGATCATTCATCGCCGCGTCCACCACCGCAAAGTTCTTGTCATCGCCGTGTTTCAGCAATTCCACCCGCGTGACCAGAATTCCGGCATTACCGATAATCGCCCGGCCCGGTTCGATCAGAATTTCATAGGGTTTGCCGCGCAAATGCTCCATCAGCGCGGCGGCGTGATCGGCGGGCAAGGGCGGCTGTTCATCGCGGTAGCGGATGCCCAGGCCGCCGCCGAGATCGAGATGATGAAGCGGAATCCCGTGCGCTTCCAGCCGCGCCGCCAGCGCCAGCACCCGTTCCAGCGCGTCCACAAACGGCGTCACTTGCGTCAGTTGCGAACCGATATGGCAATCCATCCCGACCACCCGCAAATGCGGCGAAGCGGCGGCTTTGGCGTAAATCGCCAGCGCCCGTTCCGGGTCAACGCCGAATTTGTTTTCCTTCAATCCAGTGGAAATGTAGGGATGGGTGTTGGCGTCCACGTCAGGATTGATCCGCAACGACACCGGCGCGGATTGGCCGCGTTCCGCCGCGACCTGTTCCAGCAGCGCCAGTTCCGCTTCGGATTCGACGTTGAAGCAGCGAATGTTCAGTTGCAGGGCGCGCTCCAGCTCATCGCGGCGCTTGCCCACGCCGGAGAACACGACTTTGCCGGGGTCGCCGCCAGCGGCTAAAACCCGTTCCAGTTCGCCGACCGACACGATGTCGAAGCCCGAACCCAGCCGCGCCAGCAGATTCAGCACCGCCAGATTGCTGTTGGCCTTGACCGCGTAGCAGACCAGATGCGGATGATCGCCAAAGGCGCGGTCGAAAGCCCGCCAATGCCGCTCAATCGTAGCGCGGGAGTAGATGTAGCAGGGTGTGCCGACTGTCGCCGCGATGTCGGCCACCGGCACGTCTTCGGCGCACAGCCGACCGTTGCGATATTCAAAATGATCCATCGGGATAATCCAGCACTCAGGGTTTAGCAGGGGGCGGTTGCTCGGACGTTGCCGAGGGCGCGGGCGATTGGGGCAAATACAACGGCCCTTTCTGCCCGCAACCCGCCAGCACAGCGGTCAGCAGCAACCACAACAGCAACCATTTCGGGCGAAAAACGCGCATTGGGGCTAATCCTCGCGGGCGGCGAATAGTGATTATCAAAGTGCATTCAGTATAACCCGCATTCCCGTTCGGCTTGACAAGCCGGGATGCTTCAACGGTAATTCCAAGTCATAACTTTCACCACTGGAATGATCCTGATGACTGACCCACTGCTGACGACCGTTGAAATCGAACCTGCCGGAACCGCTCGATCCAGCGTGATCTGGATGCACGGACTGGGCGCTGACGCTAACGATTTTCGCCCTATCGTCGCGGAAATGCGCCTGCCCGTTGAATTAGGCATTCGTTTTGTGTTCCCCAACGCGCCGATTCGCCCCGTCACCATCAACGGCGGGATGCCGATGCGCGCCTGGTATGACGTGCTGACGATGGATTTGCCGCGCCGCGAAGACCCTGACGGCGTTTATGATTCGGAACGGGCGCTGATGGCGCTTATCGAGCGGGAAAAGCAGCGCGGCATCGCCGCCGAGCGGATTGTGCTGGCCGGTTTTTCTCAAGGTGGCGCAATGGCCTTGCATACTGGCCTGCGTTACTCGCAACGGCTGGCTGGCATTCTGGCGCTGTCCTGCTATATCCCGCTGGCTGACCGGTTGAATACGGAACGGCATCCGGCCAATCAGGCCACGCCGATTTTAATTACGCATGGCGATTACGATGCCGTTATTCCGATCCATTACGGCCAACTGAGTGTGGAACGGCTGGAAAAGCTCGGCTATCAGCCGCAATGGCATGACTACAGCATGGGTCATGAAGTGTGCTGGGAAGAAGTCCGCGATATTGCCGCCTGGTTCACACAGGTTTTATCGGTTTCTGGATAGAGGATTGATTGCTTTTCTTTGGGTCTTGTAGCAGCGATATAGCAATTCTTTTCCATCGGCTAACGTAGCACACGGGCAGGATGCCCGTTCTACAGCTCGTTATTAAGGGTTGCTTACGACGCATCTCCTTTTCAAGAATTTCTTTGACGAATACTGGGATTTCCTTATCTAGGGATGTCGCTTCAATTTTTTCTCGTTCCCACACTCCGGTGTGGGAATGCGGTTTGGGCCGCTCCAGCGGCCCGCGACGCTGGAGCGTCGCGACGTACTCCCACGCTGGAGCATGGGAGCCAGAATCTCAGCCGATCACAGGAAAATTTACAGGAGGATATATATTGCTGTTCATGAAGGCGATGGTGGTCGGTGGGTTTATAAGTAAGCCTTTCGGTCAGCGCCCTTGAAAGATAAAGAGACTCATAAGTGATTTCATCGCGCCCCAGCAGTGTTGCCTGACTGGAACGACCAGCTTCCAATTCAATACGGGTTAATTTGAGAGAAGAAGGCAGTAGTTCCCCAAATGTTCTGTCACCTCTGCGCCCGTCATAACTGACCATATATGAAATTTCGCGAGAATTAAGCCTTTCAAGCGCCGAAACAAACTCACCATAAGCAATTCCTGATAAATATCGGGAGTCTCTATCGCCACACACGCCTTGATACGGAGGATCCATATAAATCAGGTCGTTTATCCCCGCTTGAGCCAAAACCGCCGTGTAATCCAGCGATGAAAATACTGCTTTCCCTTTAACAATCGAGAAACACCAATAATACTGGTGCGCATGGTTTCTGGTTTAGTGCCACACCGCCTTTTATCTGGACTCTGATTAAATAATCCATCGGCGTTATAGCGCACCGCTCCTTTGACACATCGGGCGAGCAGATATAAGAAAAGCCGTGGGTCTTGGGTGCGGTTAAAATCATCGCGAATCCTGTAGTAATGCTCAACAGAGTCCTGATACTGTTCTTTCCATACAGCTTCATAGAACGAAGCAATTTCGATGGGAGACTCCACAATCAGACGCAACAGTTCCGCCAACGGCTGATTCAAGTCGTTAATCACATAGGATTTCGCCATCTGCCGGGCGGCGGCGGCAATACTCATTGCAGCCGAACCAGCAAAGGGTTCAATGAGTCGTTCAATACCTTTTGGAACATAGCGCAAAATGACAGGAGCCAAGTTGCGCTTGCTGCCCTGGTATTGAATGGGATGAGGGAGGTTTTTCATGTTTAATATACTTATTCAGAATAGTCTAACCGAAGCCGATTAATCCTAACGATGATTGGAGTGTAGTATAGCAGTCCTTCTCAGGTTGTTTAATTTTCCAAATCCATACTGATTCATTTTATTATTGTAACTTATTGAAATTTAATTATTTTATTATGGAAGCTATTGCTTTGTTGAATAACTTTAATAAACAACCTGTATAGGATTGCTATAATGCGTCGGCAATAGTCTCAGATCGTGGATGTCGTTCCCGATAAATGTCACCTAACAGGTTGATCCAGTTAGTGGCATCGGGAATGTTAGCGGGAAGAGAATCACGTAGCTTTCGATCTATCCGTACTCGGTCATCAAGCACTCGCAGCAACATCATCAACAGCGGTAGCTGTTCATAGCGGCGAATACCTTCTGTTGTTGATCCCTCGGATAAATCACGCAATATCTTATCTTGACCTTGAGAACAGTCTACAAATAATGGCGTGGAAATCTGTTGGGCGGATTTTGGAACTTGACCAGTAACTTCCCAAACTGCAAGCAGACTGGCGGTAGATAGCAACAAGTTGGTCATTCCCAAACCAATCCCTGCTTCCAGCATTTGCAGAAAGGCTTGGCGTGGTACAACGTCGCCATATGCGGTGATGAATATGCTCAGGTCTTCCCGCAACGCTTCAGCAGCACGATGTGCCAAGGGCTTTCGATTGAAAATTCGTTCAACATCAGTACCCATAGATTTAAGTGGTGCGCTACCACAAGCTTGTGCTGTACGCACAACCAGAAATTCATCAATTCCGATGTCGTTTGCATCTTCTTCAACAAAAAATCAGAACTTAAATTGCTGGCATTTTGACCTTGAACAATCATCTGGCGTCCAAACAAGGTCAGCAGTACATTGTCAGAAAAACCTGCTCCAATAGGGAATTGTTTTTTCTGATTTTTGTTGCTTGGTTCAAGGTATTGACCGGTCTCTTGTTGAGCAAGTAGAACCGTCAGTAATTCAGGCACACCGCGCAAATGAGGTAATTCCTTCGGCAAGTCAAGCCAGCTTGACAGGTAATGTGTAGGGAAAGCTCGTTGCACCTGTTCAATATGACCCAAAGCACGTCCTCTATTTTCCAGGCAATACGCCAGCAATAAATCACCAAGCAGCAATTGACCTATTTCATCGTTGAAACTGCCCAAAGGTGATTCTGGTTGAGCCAATCGTCGTGCGACATCCGCAATCGTCGGTGGTTTTTGAGTTTTTCCTTCCTGCTGGCCAAAAGTTTCGATAAATTTACCTTTGCCACGTCGATGACCCCAACGAGCCAGATAAAGCATTGCTGGTAATACGGCACTAACATCAAAACTCTGCGGAGTGATAGGCAAAACTGGGAGATAGTTCGCCGTCCAAAGCGTGTCGGCGCGTTGTTTGGTCAACGATTCTTCAACGATATTGCGAGCAGTGCGGGGCATGGTGACCGTCCTGGAATAGTTCAAAAATTTTCATTTTAGTAAGCAGTTAAATCCAGCCTGCTCAAAATGGTGATCTGTTGTTAATGCCTCTTGAATGCCATATCGCTTCATAACAACGAAGCTCGAACAGTCAACCAGACTCCAATTTTTATCCAGGCGTTGACTGAATAGTTGCCAAGCCTGATTATCCAACTCTGAACTGATATGCAGCACCTCAATCCAAATAGATGTTTTCAAATTATTGATCAGATTTATAATCAATGGTCTTGGAATGTGTAGAGGACTGTTTAGCAATGCGGCTAGTTCTGCAATAACATAGTTCGTAGTGATCAGACGATGACCTTGCTGTCGTGAATTTCG
>JAAUTD010000253.1 GCA_012031845.1 Synechococcaceae cyanobacterium SM1_2_3 | reverse complement strand
GATGAGCAAGCCCCGGTTGTGCGCGGTGAAGCGCCATGAATCTATTGCTGGAGTGGCTGGTGCGCCGTTTGTTCGAGTTCAGCTTCATGCGCCGGGCGCTGGTCGCCTGTCTGGCCCTGGGTTTGGGCTGCGGCCCGGTTGGGGTGCTGTTGATGCTGCGGCGGATGAGCCTGATGGGCGATGCGCTCTCCCATGCCGTGCTGCCTGGCGCGGCGATTGGCTTTTTGATCGCCGGATTTTCGCTTACCGCGATGAGTCTCGGCGGCTTCGTGGCCGGGTTGACCGTGGCGCTGCTGGCCGGGTTGGTGACGCGATTCACCGAGCAGCGCGAAGACGCCAGCTTTGCCGCGTTCTATCTGATCTCGCTGGCGCTGGGTGTGCTGATCGTCTCCACCCGGGGCAGCAGCGTAGACCTGCTGCATGTGTTGTTCGGCACCATTCTGGCGGTCGACGATGCCTCACTGTTGCTGGTCGCCAGTATCGCCAGCGTGAGTTTGCTGACCCTGGCGCTGATCTACCGGTCCTTGATCGTGGAGTGCTTCGATTCGGGGTTTTTGCAATCGGTACAGGCGCGGGGGACGGTTTACCACCTGATGTTTCTCATCCTGGTGGTGCTGAATCTGGTCGCCGGGTTTCAAGCCCTGGGTACGCTGATGGCGGTGGGTCTCATGATGCTGCCCGCCGCTGCGGCCCGGTTTTGGGCGCAGGAAGTGTGGAGCATGGCGGCGGTGGCGGCGACTATCGCCGTGCTGTCCGGCTACATCGGGCTGCTGCTGTCCTATCACCACGACCTGCCCTCAGGTCCGGCGATCATCCTGACCGCTGGAATGGCCTATCTGCTTTCTATCGTCCTGGGTGCTCAGGACGGTCTGCTGGTTCGATTTCTACCCCGTCCACATCTGCAAGCCTGACTTCAGGAGGCTCTCATGCGTTTTTTCTTGAACTACCTCATCTTATCCCTGGTTCTGGTCATGCCCGCCGCCTGGGCCGAGCCGCTGCGCGTGGTCGCCAGCTTCAGCATTCTGGCCGACATGGTGAAAAACGTCGGCGGCGAGGACATCGCCGTGACCACGCTGGTCGGCGCTGATGGCGATGCCCATGTGTATGAGCCGACGCCGGCGGACGCCAAGGCGGTGGGCAACGCGCAACTGGTGATCGTCAATGGCTTGGCCTTCGAGGGCTGGATCGAGCGTCTGCTCAAGTCAGCGGCCTACAAGGGTGAGGTGGTGGTCGCCAGCCAGGGCGTAGCGCCTCGGCACATGCAGGAGGAAACCGAGCATGAATCTAAGGGTGGCAAGCAACCGCATAAAGGCCATGATCATCACGATCACGGCTCGACCGATCCTCATGCGTGGCAGGATTTGGCGAATGGACAGATTTATGTGACCCACATCATCAACGGTCTCGCCAAGGCCGATCCGGCCCATGCCGCCGCTTACCAGCAGCGCGGCGAAGCCTATTTGGCGCAACTGAAGGCAACCGATCAGTGGGTGCGCGAGCAACTGGCGGCGGTTCCCCCGGCCAAGCGGCGCGTCATTACTTCCCACGATGCGTTTGGTTATTTCGGCGCAGCCTACGGGGTGGAGTTTCTGGCGCCAGTGGGCTGGAACACCGAAAACGAACCTTCGGCCAAGCAAATTGCGACGCTGATCCGCCAAATTAAAAAAGAGGGGACGCGGGCGCTGTTCGTGGAAAACATGAGCGACCCGCGTTTGCTCAAGCGCGTGGCCGACGAAGCGGGCGGGGTCGTAGGCGGCACGCTGTATTCCGATGCGCTGGCGCCCGCCGGTCAGCCCGGCGACAGCTATATCGGGATGTTCCGTTACAACGTGCCTGCGCTGGTGGCGGCGATGGCGAAAAATTAGCCGGTGCGAACCCCGATTTTCAACTCTTCTGGCAGGGCGCGTTGCGCGATTCGAACTGCATTACGCCCGCGCTCAACAGTTGAGGCTGTGGCTGGATCCGGTGGCGATCTGGGGCGGTATAGTCGTGCAGTTCTGGCTCAAGCCGGGTGAAGCGGCGGTAATGCTGGGGACGGGGGAGGAACAGAGGGAGGAACGGATACCGGAGTAGTTGAGGAAGGTTTTTGTTAGTAAGTAATTAGATGGCGAAGCATCCGCGACAACATTTGGCTCACTGGCTCACTGGAAAATTAGAAGCACAGCAAGTAATTTTTCTAATGCAGCAATTTGTTATAACCCATATACGCTTTTCAGTTTATCTTTTATTTTTTCTAGATAAATTGTTCCTTTGGCCACTTTATCATTACCACAAAGATCTCTGTATATGTTGTAGCAAATGTCAATAGCTGCATCAATATCTGCGCTGTGTAAGTCTGAACTATCTAGACCTTCAATTTTATTATTACTTGGATATAGGTTATTGACCTTTGCACAAGACAAGTAATGCAAACATAGAACTTAATATCGCTATTTTCCGCAGTTTCGTACTTCTTAATCTCTTTTAAACGTAGATCAACTGTTCGCCCCCAAGATGCAACAATAAAATAGGTCTTCAACGTAATATTTTCGTTGAACAACTTTTCATAAGAATCATCATCTTCGAGTAGTGTTGAAGGTCTTGCCCTAGCGGTATTAGGCCGTTGAAGGAGTACTGTCATGAGACACTGGGATAAAAAAGGGATGCTAATTATTTCTTTAGGCTTTCTACCTTCATTTTTATAGAAATTTTTTCTGCGATCATAAGATAGTCCTCTAGACTTGAAATAATTTTCAATTTTCCTATGTATGTTATCAGTAGCTCTTAAAGATGATTTTGGAATGGGGGTCTGACTGTTTGTAGCTCTTATTATCTTGTCTCTAGTTTCTTCATCTTTAGGAACAATTACTCTAACAAGAACAGACCTTTCTTCAGCTTCAAGTCTGTTAGGATTATCAGTAAAGAATCTGTAAATCTCAGATGATGTTTGCAAACCATTTACGATTTGTGGGTTGTCAATAATTAACTCTTTTCCGCCTGGAGTTGCCGCATAGGTGCCAAGGATAGTTACACCGTTGTTAAGCCACCAGAACTCTTCTTTACTTATGCTCTGAAGTGTGGCCTGAATTTCTTTGTTAACATTAGTTTTTCCTTGATAATCCCGCACATTTGATTCAAAGATATGGCGCAGCAATTTTCCATTTTTATCCGTAATAAACTTAAAGTAATCTCTAATGTTAGAAAGAGCTATAAAAATATTTTCTGAAGTTGATAATGGATTGGTGATGGTAGGTAATGTGAAATGCTCATTTGGTCGTTCTTGGCTTAATGCCAAAAGCTCTTTTGCACCGAAAAAATTAACAACCACGTCTGAAAGAGGGAGCATAACTTTAACATCATTTATTAGGTCATCAGCTTGCTTTCTGGTATTTGGATGAACATCTTTACCCATAGATGCGTAATAAAAACTAATTTTCAAAGAAGGGTGTTTAGTCAATAAAGAAACATATGTATCCTTAAATAGCTCAAAAATGGAAAGCACTGCCTCATTATATCGGCCAGAAAATTTTTGCCTATCAAACTCCAAATCTAATAAATTCTTGCATAGTCTTGATAGTTTTAAGAGCACATCCTCATTAAAACCATTCTCTTTCTTGCTTTGTATAATCACCAGCTCAATATCTGGATTCTTTTTATATTTTTCTTTTACATTTGAGTCCTCTTTAATTAAGTCTCCGTTTACGAATACATAGACGGAATCAACACCTCCATCCAAGCTTTTACCAGCAATACCAGCCTTTACTTCATCGTAGCTAAGTTCGTACTCTTTGAGTATCTGAACTGCTGAATAAAATTCGAAAAACTCGCTTTCTGTAAAGGCTTCTTGGCATTCATCTGCCTCTTGCCTGAGTAACTCCTTTAAAAGTACTTGATCATTGTTCGGCATTTCTATTAAACCACCTAGTTAATGGAGTTCTGGGCAAGTTATAACGTGGCGGCAAATAAGCCGCGAAGGCGCAAAAGCCGGGTTTTGATGGCCGATATTGGCTTTGTGCGGCGCTTCGCGCTGCGCAAAGCAACAGATATGCCCACCGCCTCGTGATCTATGTTTCGTATTACTTCACGACGTATAGTTACACAGCAGCGCACTCATAGAAAGCCCAGTCGGTCACTTATCACAGTCTCCCCACCACCTTCTCCATCCTTTCCTGCCCGACGTTGGTGCAAATCTGTGTTGTAGCAATGCTCTCGTGGCCGAACAGCGCCTTGATGCCCACCAGCAGTAAGCAGGTTCATGGCGTAAGCAGGCACGTCAGCCTGGATGAGCGCGGGCCAGCGCCAACCAGTCGGCGGCAAAGACCTCCGCCGCCAGAGGCCGATCGAACAGATAGCCTTGAGCCATATCGCAACCCTGTTCCAGCAGAAAAACGACGCTGATCCTCGGTTTCCACTCCCTCTGCGACCACCGCCAGTTCCAGGTGATGGCCCAAGGCGACGATGGTGGCGGCGATGGCGCGGTCGTCGGGATCGGTCATCAGATCACGCACGAAACTCTGATCGATCTTTAGCGCGTCGAGCGGCAGGTGTTTGAGGTAGCTCAGGCAGGAGTAGCCGGTGCCGAAATCGTCCAGAGCCAGCCCCACCTTGAGCTGTTCCAGTTGCCGCAAGGTTGCGACCGTTTCCTCGCTGGCGTCAAGCAGGGCGGATTCGGTCAGTTCCAGTTCCAGCGCCTGAGCTGGCAGATCGTAGACTTCAAGCAATCCACGAATGCGGTCGGCGAGTTCCGGCTGGCGGAAATGGCGGGCGGCCAGGTTGACCGCCACAGTCAGCGCTGGCCCGCCCTGGCTCCGCCAGTCGGCCAGTTGCCGACAGACCTCGTTTAACATCCAGTCGCCGAGGGCTACGATCAGATCGCTGGATTCCGCCACCGTGATGAACTGATCCGGCGGGATCAGGCCGCGATCGGGATGTTCCCAGCGCACCAGCGCTTCGGCGCCGGCCAGGGCGCTATCGGCCAGCCCCACCTTGGGCTGGTAATAGGCGCGCAATTGCCCAGCGGTGAGGGCTTGGCGCAGCTCAGCTTCCAGCACCATCCGCGTCAGGGTCGCGGCGTTCATGGCCCGGTCGTAGAACAGCCGGGTGTTGCGCCCCGCGTACTTGGCGCGGTACAGGGCGACATCGGCATTCTTAAGCAAATCGGCGAAGTCGGCGCCATCGTGCGGATACAGGGCGATGCCGACCGAGGCGGTCGCGTTCAGGGCGTGGTCGGCCACAACAAAGGGCTGGCGCAAGGCGGCCAGCACCTTGTCCGCCACCCGCATCGCGCCCTCCTGATCGGCTTCCGGCAACAGTAGCACGAATTCGTCACCGCCCAGTCGGCACACCGTGTCCTCGGCCCGGACCAGCGCCTGGAGTCGGGCCGCCACCTGCATTAACAGGGTGTCGCCCGCGCCGTGGCCGCGCTCAAGGTGTTCACCGCCAATTACGACAAGCTGCTGCCGCAGGCGCACCAGCTGCAGGCCTACGAGAAGAACGTCGCGATCTTCAACGCGACGGCGAACTACGTGACGCAGGCCATCACCGGCACGCTGACGCTGGACGAGGCCTTCGCCAAGATCGACGAAGAAGTCGGCAAGGCCGTCTCGAACTGATCGAACACGCCCCCGGCCGGTACTGGTTGGCGCCGGCCGGGGCTCCTCTCGATGCCTG
>JAAUTD010000252.1 GCA_012031845.1 Synechococcaceae cyanobacterium SM1_2_3 | reverse complement strand
CCTCCAGTTCAGCGATTGGCGGCAGGTGGCGGTCAGCCTCAAGGATGTCGGATGTCGCCCGACGCATCGCCCACACCCTGAAGGCGCGGGCAAATACCGTCGGCGTACGCGGCATCGCCACTCTCACCCACCAGATGGAGGATATTCTCCAGGCCTTGGCGCAGCATGAGGCGCTGCCAAACCGGGCACTGGCCGAAACGTTGCTGAACGCCGCCGACTGTCTGGAAAGCATGAGCGAGTCCTTGCTGGGCATGAGCGCGCCGCCCAGTCAGGCGCAAGCCGTGTTGCAGGAAGTGCTGGACTGGGCTAATCGGATTGATCGTTACGGAATACCGGCTGACGACGATGCGCCGTCGCCCGTTGCCGCCCAGCCGACGCCAGTGGCATCGGTCGAGGCCGAAGCTGAGGCTGATTCCGCCGCACCCGCTACCGGCTCAACCACTGCGCCCGAAGCCACCTTGCGGGTTCCTGCGCATCTGGTGGACGAACTGCTGCGGCTGGTCGGCGAGAGCATCATCCTGACCGGTCAGGTGCAGGAACAGGTGCGCAAAACGGTCGCTCACACCCGCTCGGTGATGGGACAAAACCGGCTGTTTCTGCAACTGACCAACGAACTGGAACAGTTGGTGGATATTCGCAATGTCTCATCGCCGCTGTCGCGCTCGATTCAGCGCGGCGACTTCGACCCGCTGGAGCTGGAGCAATACAACGAACTGAACACGGTTACTCACCGGCTGGTGGAAGCCGTCACCGATACCCGAGAGCTAGATCGGGCTATTGCCGATAATCTGTCCACGCTGGATTCCTTGCTGGTGGATCAAAGCCGCCTGCACCGGGAAAGTCAGGAAGCGGTATTGCGCACACGGATGGTGCCGATCCAGAGCATTGTGCCGCGTTTGCAGCGCAGTGTGCGCCAGACCTGCCGCCTGGTGGACAAGGAAGCGGAACTGACGGTGCGCGGCGCGGACACCCCGGTGGACAGCAACGTGCTGAACGATATGGTCGATCCGCTGATGCACATTCTGCGCAACGCGGTGGATCACGGCATTGAATCGCCTGCTGAGCGCCAGCGTTTGGGCAAACCGCCCGTCGGCCATATCGAGCTTCAGGTTTTGCGCGAGGGCAACGCCATTGTCATTCGCTGTCAGGATGACGGCGCGGGCCTGAATCTGGACATCATCCGGCAAACCGCGCTGGAACGGGGGTTGATCAGCGCCGACCAGATGCTCGAAGACGAGGCGCTGATTCGGCTGATTCTGTTGCCGGGCTTTTCCACCCGGGGCGCCGCGACGCAAACCTCCGGGCGCGGCATCGGCATGGATATGGTGTACAGCCGCCTGCTGGAAATGAAAGGTTCGCTGCATATCCAATCCAAACCGGGAGCCGGTTGCCTGATGGAAATGCGGCTGCCAGTGACCCTGATCGCCACCCACGCCCTGCTGGTGCGCTTGCAGGGACGGTTGTACGCCCTCTCCGACCGTGGCATTGAGCAGATCCTTTATCCGGGAGCCGGAACCATTCAGCGCCTTGGCAAGATCACCACTTATCAGGTGGGCGAAGCGATTTACGAGCTGAGTTCGCTGGAAACCCTGCTCAACCTGCCGACCGATCAGCGTTCCCAGCATCGCGCTGAACCGCCCGCGCTGCTCGTGCGGGAGGAAACCGGCGTGATTCGAGCAGTGCTGACCCAGGAAGTGGTGGACAGCCGCGATCTGGTGGTGAAACCGCTGGGGCGTTATGTGCCGAAGATCAACGGCGTCGTCGGCGCGACCATTCTGGGCGATGGCAGCGTCGCGCCGGTGCTGGATTTGCCGGAACTGTTGCGCACTCCTGTCCTGTTGCAAACAGCGTCGGCAGATCAGTCAACTTCACCCACCGCGTCAGCTCCCCGCCGACAAACCGCGCTGGCGGTGGATGATTCGCTCAGCGCCCGCCGGTCGCTGGCGCAATTCGCCCAGGACGCCGGCCTTGAAGTGCGCACCGCCCGCGACGGGCTGGAAGCGGTCGAGATCATCAATCGCAAGCGCCCGGACATCGTGCTGGCCGATTTGGAAATGCCCCGGATGAACGGGCTGGAACTGGCGGCGCATTTGCGGGCCAATCAGGCGACCAAGGATTTGCCGGTCATCATGATTACCTCGCGCTCCACCGATAAGCATCGGCTCGAAGCTGAACGAGCCGGCGTCAACGTCTACGTCACCAAGCCTTTTGTCGAAGACGAACTGCTGGGACACATCAAAAAGCTGTTACACCCCTCATGAACTCGCGGAATCAGGCCCGGCTGGACGCATTGCGCAGCGTACGCGCTTTTGCTTTGCTCATGCTGGATGGCTGGCGCTGGCTGTTGCCGCAAACCGAAGTGCGCGCCCTGGAATCGCCGCTGGATATTGACCCGGAGGCGCGAGCGCCGCACAGCATGGGCGCTATCGGGTTCAGCGGGCAATGGTGGCCGATCTACAGTCTGACGGGAGAACTGCAACTGCTGGCGCACACCCCGCCGGGACGGCGCATTTGCATGCTGCTGGATAACGGCGCGGATCAGTTTGGTCTGGTCTGCGATCAGGTCGAAACTCTGACTGAATCGCTCCGGCTCTATCCCATTCCGCTGTGCATGGCCGCGCCCGATTCGCCGATAGCCGCTCTGGCTCTATTGGGTGATGAGCTGGCGGCGGTCACTACCGCTGAGCAGATTGCCCGGGTGATCGCCACGACTGGGGAACAGGCCGATGGCTGATGAGAGTCAGACTGCGGTCAGCGCCGCCTGGATTCTGACCCTGGACGCTTCGTTGTGCGCCGCTGTCGGTCAGCGTGAAATGGTTTTTTGATTGAAACACCGGTCTTGCTGGATGTGCCGCTGAGTCCGTTTTATTGCCGCCAAGCCGTGATGTGGAAACAGCGACTGTTGCCGGTGATGGATTTGGCGGCCTGGTTACGCCAGAACCCGGCGCTGCCGCGCCAGCAGACCTTAACCGGGGTGTTCGCCTATCAGACGCAGCCGGGCGCAGAACCCGCTTATGGCGCACTGCGGCTGGCCGCCATTCCAGACCGGGCGCACGTCGGTGATGATCAGGCGTGCGCCCTGCCTAAACAGCCGCCGGGCTGGCCGACTCTGGCTATTTCCTGTTTCAAGCATAACGAACAGCCGATTCCCATTCTGGATTTGCCACGCATCTTTACCGGCGGGTTATTGTGAATTTTGAATCCCTTGATTCATCCGCTATTACCCGCCTAACTCATTAGTAATCCGTTGCAATGCCTGTAATGCTTCGGAAGACAGATTCAGAAATTGGAATCCGGTATTGTATAAATCGTCATTATCATCTTCACTGCTCCAGACAGTCTCCGCTTCAAACTGCGTTTGTTCGTGTAACCCGCTTTCCAGAGACACGTCCATCACCAGATTAAAATGCTGTTTGAGTTCAATGGGTTCGCTACTGACTAACTGTAGCCCGCCCAAGCTGATGTCAATGACCTGACCTAATGGCGAGGTTCTATTCTGCTCGTAGACACACAGATAAAACTCCGTGCTGTAGCGTTCATATTGGCGTCTCTCCTGCTCGCTCCAATCACTGTCAATAATCCAGTCCTGCTGTGTCATTAATCAGTCCTCCCGCAAAAATAGAAGAGAAAATTTAATTAACTATTTCACTATTGAAATGGTAGACCAAATTTGCGTTGATTAACATGGCTGACATATAAAAGTCATACACAGCAATCCTACAACGAGTTGTAGAAACGGGCTTCCAGCCCGTTGATTGCGCAACGGGCTGGAAGCCCGCTCTACGTCAACAAGTTGAATAAGACTGCTATAGAATCCTATTCCAGTTGTTGAAGCAGCGCGGGCGGACACTGGAGCTATAGTTGCGGCTAGGGACTTGAATTCGTACTATTTCCGCTCTTGACAGTCAGCCCCGGCTAACATTGTTACTCCTCTCATCCCTGTATTTGCCAGACGGAAACCACCCACCATGCGCAGCCACTATTGCGGCCAAGTCACCGAAGCCCTGCTGGATCAGGATGTCGCCCTCTGCGGTTGGGCGCATCGTCGCCGCGATCACGGCGGCATCATCTTCGTTGATCTGCGCGACCGCGAAGGGCTGGTGCAAATCGTGATCGATCCCGATGTGGCGGAGGCTTTTGCCGCCGCCGAACGGGTGCGCAATGAATTTGTGCTGCGGGTGCTGGGACGGGTGCGCCGCCGCCCGGAAGGCACCGACAATCCCAACCTCCCTACCGGCGCGGTGGAAGTGCTGGCCCAGCACATTGAAATCCTTAACCGCGCCGAACCGTTGCCGTTCCAACTGGACGATGACGACACCTCCGAGGAAGTGCGGCTGCGTTACCGCTATCTGGATTTGCGCCGCCCGGTGATGCAGCAGCGGTTACAGTTGCGGACGCGGGTCGTCAGCGCACTGCGCCGCTTTCTGGACCAGCACGGCTTTCTGGACATCGAAACGCCGATGCTGACCAAGGCCACCCCGGAAGGCGCTCGCGATTATCTGGTGCCCCAGCCGCACCCATCCCGGCAGCTTTTTCGCCCTGCCGCAGTCGCCGCAACTGTTCAAGCAACTGCTGATGATGGCCGGGATGGATCGCTACTATCAGATCGTGCGCTGCTTTCGTGATGAAGATTTACGCGCTGACCGTCAGCCGGAATTTACCCAGATTGACGTAGAAACCTCGTTCCTGGATGAACAGCAGATTACCGATCTGATGGAAGCCCTGATTCGCCAGATGTTCAAGGAGGTGCTGGCGGTCGAATTGCCCGACCCGTTCCCCCGGATGCCTTACGAAACGGCGATCAAGCGGTACGGCTCGGATAAGCCCGATTTACGCATCCCGCTGGAATTGACCGAGCTGTCGGACTTGATGGCGGACGTGGATTTCAAGGTGTTTGCCGCCGCCGCGCAGGACCCGCAGGGACGAGTCGCGGCGTTGCGCGTGCCGGATGGCGGCAAGCTGTCGCGGCGCGAGATTGATGGTTATACCGAATTCGTCAGCCGCTACGGGGCCAAGGGTCTGGCCTACATCAAGGTCAACAACGTCAGCGGCGGGCGCGACGGGCTGCAAGCGCCGATTGTGAAATTTCTGCACGATGAGGCGCTGGCGAAAATTCTCACTCGCACCGGCGCGGAAAACGGCGATCTGATTTTCTTCGGCGCGGATTCGGCCAAAGTGGTCAACGACGCCTTGGGCGCGTTGCGGATCAAGCTCGGCCACGATCTCGGCCTGGTGCATGGCGAGTGGGCGCCGCTGTGGGTGGTCAATTTCCCGATGTTCGAGTGGGACGACAAGGAACATCGCTGGAACGCCCTGCATCATCCGTTCACCGCGCCGCGCAGCGATGATCCGGCGGAGATGCGCGCCCATCCCGGATCGTGCCTGTCGCGGGCCTATGACATGGTGCTGAACGGCACTGAAGTCGGCGGCGGTTCGGTGCGTATCCATCGCCAGGAGATGCAAAGCGCGGTGTTCGATCTGCTGGGCATTGAACCCGACGAGGCGCGGGCCAAGTTCGGCTTCCTGCTGGATGCGCTGAAATACGGTTGTCCGCCCCACGGCGGGCTGGCGTTCGGGCTGGATCGGCTGGTGATGCTGATGACCGGCGCTCAATCCATCCGCGACGTGATCGCCTCCCCAAGACCCAGAGCGCGCCTGTCCG
>JAAUTD010000251.1 GCA_012031845.1 Synechococcaceae cyanobacterium SM1_2_3 | reverse complement strand
AGCCCGTCCCCGCACCACATCAGCCTGAATCTTCCAAATAACCGGGCTGAACCGCCATCACTGTTCGTGCAGCGTCACTGACAAGCACCACTGACGCATCAATTGTTATGCGTCTGCGGCGCAGCAGCGACGCTGCATAACCGACTTTTGGAGTTTTTGCCAGGATTTTATTAAGAATCTTCAATAAAATCAATACGGTGGACGGGCTAACGTAATATCGGCGAGGAGCTTTTGCAGGCGATCCTCGACATCAAAGCCGGTCGCTATGGCGCGGTCTATTCGGTTCCGGTGTCGCCGGTGGTCGAGGCTCGCCATCGCGTCGCTCTCAGTCAGGCGCAATTCGCGGCGTTGCTCGGCGTCTCCAAACGCACCTTGCAGGAATGGGAACAGGGGCGACGGCAACCGAGTGGCGCCGCCCGCACCCTGCTCAAAATCGCCGAGCGTCATTCCGAAGTGCTGCGGGAACTGGCGGAAATGCCAGAGGTATCCTGAACATCTCCATTTACTATCGTTTCTGGCTTTCAGGCTCTGTTATCGCGTTGAGTACGACTCGCGCCGTTGGAGCGGCCAGGCGGCATTCCTACGCCGGAGCTTGGGAATGAGAAGACGAGAAGAAGTGAAACAAAGCGGATCAACATCAAGGTGATAACGATGCGAAAGGGGTGGAGTTGGGTGGGAGCCGGACTGCTGGCCGGGGTATTGATCTGTCCGGTTTTGGCGCAAGAACCGGACCCGGAAGAAGTGCGGCGGCGGATGGACATCTATCTGCGGGAGGAGAAACCGGCTCCGGTGCCACCGCCCGCGCCCAAGCCAGCGGTCGATTACGACCATGAAGCGTGGAAATCGGCGGAGAAGTGCGGGACAGCAGCGTGTTTTGAGGCGTATCTGGAAGATTATCCCAAAGGGCGCTATGCGCGGATGGCGAAGGCGCGGTTGAAGCCGAAAACCGAGCCAAAACCTAAATCTGAGCCAGCCGCCCCGGCCTGCCGTGGTGACGCCGCCGCCAGAACCGGCGCGGCCAAAAATGACCGGCCCGGCGCTGATGCGAATCAGCGGCGGCTGTTTCCAGATGGGCAGTCCGGCATCGGAAACCGGGCGCGAGGATGACGAACAGCAGCACCGGGTGTGCGTAGAGGATTTTGCCCTCAGTCAGGATGAATTGACGGTCGGTGAATTCAAGCAATTTATCGCCGCGAGCGGCTATAAAACTGATGCCGAGAAGAACGCGGGCGGCAAAGACGGCTGTTATGCTTGGAGTGCTACTGATGGAAAGGGAGATTGGCGATCCGGTCACAGTTGGCGGAAGCCGGGCTACACCCAGCACGATAACTACCCGGTGGTGTGCGTGAGCTGGAACGACGCGGTGGCCTATACGCAATGGCTGTCGCGGGAAACGGGGCAGCGCTATCGGTTGCCGACGGAAGCGGAATGGGAATATGCAGCGCGGGCTGGAACGACGACGGCGCGGTATTGGGGCGATGATCCCGATGAAGCCTGTCAATACGCGAATGTGGCGGATTCGTCGCAGTCGCCGAACGGATTGGTCTGGACGGTAAAGCACAACTGCAATGACGGCTACTTTTATCCCGCGCCGGTCGGGCGGTATCGGTCGAATGACTGGCGACTGAATGATATGTTGGGGAACGTGTGGGAATGGACGTGTTCGGCGTATGACAAGGAGTATGGGGGTGCGGAGCAGAAATGTAGCAATAGTGGTACAGGCGGCCCCTTGGCGTTGCGGGGCGGCTCCTGGAACGGCGAGCCCGCGAGGGTGCGTTCCGCCTCCCGCGGCAGGTTCCCGCCCGCCCCCCGCGGCTTCAACGTGGGGTTCCGTCTCGCCAGATCTTTATAACCCTTTGTTCTTTATCCTTTTACCCTTTATCCCCGCACGAAGTGCGGGCGATTTTTTTGGCAAAAGTTATCCACCGGGTCGAACCACCCCGGCGCGTTGCGCCACCCCTCCTTATCCAAGGAGGGGAACAAACCAGCGATGGTAGCTTCTTGAGTTCCCCTCCTTGGATAAGGAGGGGTGCCCCGTTAGGGGCGGGGTGGTTCGACCTTCAGGACGACCAAGTAAAGAACCTAACAGCCCTGCCTGCGGACGAGGGGAGCGCGTTTTTAGATTTCCAACGATCCTATCGAGACTCTGATGACCTTTAGCGAAGCCGACACCCGCGCCAAACTGATTGATCCTGCTTTGTATCGGCGCGGCTGGACTGAAGACCTGATCCGCCGTGAGGAAAGCGCCGGGGCGATTCATATTGTGGCTGATCAGCCGCGCCGGATGACGGGGCGGGTGGATTACACCTTGCGGATTCGCCAGGGGCCGAACAACAACCGCTGGCGATTGCCTTGATTGAGGCCAAACGGGAAGGCTTGCCGCCGAATCATGGCTTGGAACAGGCCAAGCTGTATGCCGACAGCCAGCGATTGAACGCGCATTTTGTGTTCTCCAGCAATGGTCATCAATTTGTCGAATTCGACCGCTTTACCGGCCAGACCCGTGGGCCATTGCCGATGGCCGAATTTCCGACGCCGCTGGAATTGCAGGAACGCTATGAAGACGGGATCGGGTTCACGCTCGATAGGCCGGAGGCGCAGCCCTTGCTGACGCCTTATCCGGGTGGGGAGTTTCGCCGCCGTTATTACCAGGATGCGGCGATTCGGGCGGTGCTGGAAAAAATCGCCCAATGTCGCCAGCGTCAGGAGCCAGCGCGTGCTTTGCTGGCCTTGGCGACGGGATCGGGCAAGACCTTCATTGCCGTCAATCTGCTCAAGCGGCTGGCGGATGCCGGACAAATGACCCGCGCCTTGTTCATCTGCGACCGCGATGAGTTGCGGACGCAGGCGCTAGGGGCGCTGTATGCGGTGTTTGGCAGCGACGCGGCTCAGGCCACGACGGCCAACCCGGAGAAAAACGCCCGCGTGGTGGTGGCGACTTATCAGACTTTGGGCGTGGATCAGGACGGCGACGCCAGCTATCTCAGCCGCCACTATCCCGAAAACTATTTCAGTCACCTGATCATTGATGAATGCCACCGTTCGGCTTGGGGCCAGTGGTCACAGGTGCTAACCCGCAACGCAGCGGCGGTGCAAATCGGCCTGACCGCGACCCCGCGCCAATTGCCGGACGATGCGCAACCGACGCCCGAAGCCAAAATGATGGGCAAATTACGGCGGATAACCTGCGCTATTTCGGCGAGCCAGTTTATGAATACACGATGGCGCAGGCGATGGCCGATGGCTATTTGGCGGCGTGTGAAATCCGTGTCCGCAAGGTCAACGTGGATGACACCGGGCTGACGCTGCAACAGATTTTGGCGTTGAATCCGCGTGATTTTCGCACTGGGCAGGCGGTGGGCGTTGAGGAATTGCGCAAGCAGTATGAGAAAACTCAGTTTGAAGACCGGATCATGCTGCCGGATCGGGTCTTGGCGATGTGCGTGGATTTGCTGGCGCAGTTGATCGAGACCGGCGGGCCGGAACAGAAGACTATTATTTTCTGCGCCAGCGATGCTCATGCCGATGCGGTGGCGGCGCAGTTGAACAATCTGTATGCCCAGTGGTGTCAGGCACACAATCAAACGCCGGTTGAGCATTTCGCCTTCAAATGCACGGCGGAAAGTCAGGGCGGGCGGTTTATCCCGGAGTTTCGCGGCAGTCGGCGGCGCTATTTCATCGCGACCACCGTGGATTTGCTCTCGACCGGGGTGGATGTGCCGGGAGTGCGCAACATCGTGTTTTTCCGCTATCTGAAATCTCCGATTGCGTTCTATCAGATGGTCGGGCGGGGGACGCGACTGGATGAAATTTCCGGCAAGCTGATGTTTTTCCTGTACGACTACACCAATGTCACTGAACTGTTTGGCCGCTCGTTCATCACCCCGCCGCGCCCGGAGCGATTGACCGGCGCGGGCAATGAAGACCGGGAGATGAAACCGCCGCCGGTGATTGTCACGGTCAGCGGGGTGGCGGTGCAGGTCATGGTAGGCGAGCGATCCATTCTGGTGGATGGGGAGCCGATGCCGCTGGCGGAATACAAGGCGCGAATGGCGGCGCGGTTGCGCGAAACTGCCGCGACTTTGGAGCAATTCCGGCAGATTTGGATTAGGCCGCCGCAACGGCAACCGCTGATGCAGGATTTGGTCAACGCGGGTTTTCCGCCTACGCTGGTGCAACGGCTGGAACAGTGGGACGCCTGCGATCTGTTCGATGTGCTGGCGGCATTGGGTTATGACTATGCGCCCCGGACGCGGGCCGAGCGGGTGGCGGCGTTTCTGGACAGTGAGACAGCATGGCTGGCGGCTTTGCCGGAACCGACCGCCGCGACGGTATGCGCTTTGGCTGGACAATTTAGGCCGGGCGGCACGGATGCGCTTGAAAATAGACTGCTGCTGGATACGCCATCGGTGAAACTGGCGGGCGGGATAACCGCCATGCGGCTGGCGGGTAATCCGGCGGAATTGATGCAGGAAACCAAGCGGCGGCTGTTTGGAGTGTAGGCGTTAACGATGTCTGAAATGTAGAACGGACTTCTAGCCCGGGATGCCCGCTCTACAACTCGTTGAGGTGGATATGCGTTACATGGTGATTATTGAACGAGGGCCGACCAGCTTTGGGGCTTACGTTCCCGATCTTCCGGGCTGCATTGCCGCCGCAGAGACAGAACAGGACGTATTACAGCTTATTCAGGAGGCTATTGAATTTCATCTTGATGGACTCAAGCAGGAAGGTCTGTCAGTTCCATTGCCGCATTCCTATAGTGAGTTCGTATAGAGGAGATTAGACTGATGCAAATCGTTTTGGATTTTGAACCCAGTGTTTTTTCTGCATTGCGGTTGGGGCCTATGGAGTTCTCGCGGGAGATTAAAACGGCCGCAGTGGTGGAATGGTATGCAGAAGGGCGAATTTCTCAATCAAAAGCTACCGAGATATTGCAGATCACCCGACTGGAATTTCTGGATGAACTGTTTCGCCGGAAAGTTTCTGTCTGTCAGGTGACGGTTGAAGAATTACGTGAGGAAATCAGTGAATTCTAAACCGTGGGTGATCAACGCTTCCCCGCTGATTTTTCTGTCTGAGGTGAATGGATTAGAATGGTTAATCCATTTGGCTGACCGGGCGATCCTGATTCCCCAAGCGGTTTTGGCTGAAGTTGCAGCGGGTTCAGGGAGCGATGCGCTGATTTGGCAGATTGAGCAGAATCCCGGGTTTTTGGTGGCGCCGAATCTGCCAGTCCGACGGTAATCAGCGCATGGGACTTGGGCGCGGGCGAAACTCAGGTTTTGTCGCATGGTCTCCAATCGAGAGAGGGCAGACGGGTGCTATTGGATGACCAAGCTGCCCGAAAATGCGCCCAGAGTCTCGGTTTACCGGTGTTGGGGACGCTGGGCGTCATCCTGATTGCCAAGCGACGAGGTTGGATTACGGCAGTACGGCCAGTTATCGAACAGTTGCAGATGCAAAAGATGTATATGTCAGCCGCTTTGATGCAAAGTGTGTTGAAGGACGCAGGTGAATTTTAGTTTACGCATAAATCAATCTTGATCATCAAGTTAAGTCTTATCATGGCTCAAAGTGGTTTACCTATTCTTCATCCGGGTGAATATCTGACGGAATTGCTGGAAGAACTCGATCTTTCTCAAGCAAGTTTTGCTCGCCTGATTGG
>JAAUTD010000250.1 GCA_012031845.1 Synechococcaceae cyanobacterium SM1_2_3 | reverse complement strand
GCTGGTGCAAAACCAGAAGGCGCAGGCCTTGGCCGACGCCGAACGAGCCGTCGCCGCTGATCCCGCCTCGCCCGCCGCGTATCTCAGTCTCAGTCTGGTGAAGCAGGCTGAATTTGATTTGGACGGCGCCTTGGCTGCCGCGCAAACAGCAGGGCGACTCGATCCTGAGAATACCGATGCCCTGATTCAGCAAAGCGCCCTGTTATTCGGCATGGGCCGCACCCAAGAAGCCTTCAAGCTCGCGGAACGGGCCAGGCAAAAAGCGCCGGATAATGCTTACGTCAATACCGTATGGGGCTTTATTCAACTGGCGCGTTATCAAGTGAAAGCCGCCCGCGCTGCCTTTGAAGCCGCGATTGCTCAGGATTCCACTTTAGGCTTGCCGCATCTCGGTTTGGGACTGGTGTATTTTCGGAAAAACCAGACCGAGGCCGCCGTAGCGGAAATCCGCAAGGCCACGCTGTTGGAACCGAATGTCTCGCTCTACAACAGCTATCTCGGCAAGGCGTTTTATGAAGCGAACCAGGATCAGCGGGCGGAAAAGTATCTGGCGATTGCCAAGCGGCTTGATCCGCGTGACCCGACCCCGTATCTGTACGACGCCATACGGCTGCAAAGCCTCAACCGCCCCGATTGCAGCGGTGGCGAATCTGCAAAAATCCATTGCATTGAATGATGACCGGGCCGTGTATCGCTCCCGCTTGCTGCTGGACGAGGATGAAGCCACGCGGGCGGCCACGTTGGGCCGGATTTTCAATGAAGCGGGCTTTACCCAACTGGGCCTGAGACAAGGCTGGCAAGCCGTCAGTCGCGATCCCGCCAATGCGTCCGCCCATCGGTTGCTGGCCGATTCCTATGCGGCCATGCCGCAACGGGAAATGGCGCGGGTCAGTCAATTGCTGCAAGCCCAGTTGTGGCAACCGTTGAATAGCCGACCCGTTTCTCCGCAAATGGCGGAAACCCGGTTGCTCATGCCCAATCCTGGCCCGTTCACCCCGTCGCTGTATGAGTTCAATCCGCTGTTTGCCCGCGATCAACCGTCGCTGTTCTTCTCCGGCGCTGGCGGCAATCAAGAAACGCTGAGCAATGATTTGATCGTGTCGGGCATAACCGACCGGTTTTCCTACAGCCTCGGCCAGTCGCATTACCAGACCGACGGATTCCGCCCGAACAACGATCTGAAAAACGACCTCTACAATCTGTTTGTGCAAATGGCCGTAACCCCGGATTTTAATGTCCAGGCCGAGTATCGTCTTCTGGACATGGAATACGGTGATCGCCGATTCAATTTTGACGAGAGCTTTAGGTCAGCCGCTCGCGAACGCCGCTCCAGAGAACAGGAGACAGCGCGGATTGGCGGCCGTTATTCGCTGTCGCCGGAAACCCAGATCATCGCTTCGGTTCTTTCCGTGACTCGAACCTCATTTAACAGATCTGACAGTATCAACTCGACCGCTATATTCGATCAGGAAGGTTATCAGGCTGAAGCTCAACTACTCTACAAAGTGGAGAATTTAAATATCCTGACCGGGATTGGCTCCTATACGGTTGACCGAACCAGTCTTCGCACCAATAACAAAACGAATATCACAACCACTGCTTCCGCTGCTCAATTAGAGCAGCAAGGCATCTATTCTTATGCCAATCTCAAAATTCCGGATCAGTGGATCTGGACCATTGGGTTAAGTTATCTGGATACAGATGACCCTGCCCGAAATCTAACCCAATTCAATCCCAAATTTGGGGTGCAATGGGCGATTAGCGATGCTATTTCCCTGCGCGCCGCCGCCTTCAAGACCGTTCAACGTCCTCAACTGATTGACCAAACCATCGAACCGACCCAGGTCGCTGGTTTTAATCAGCTCTATAACAACTATGCCATGACTGCCGCCAATAATTATGGAGTTGGCCTGGATGTCCGGTTCAATCACCGGCTGTTTGGCGGGCTGGAAGCCTTGCGTCGCGATCTCGAAGTTCCGATTGGCAATCGGGGAGACATGTTTTATGAAATTGAGCGCGATCAGGAGCATTTTTATAGTGCTTATTTGAACTGGCTGCTTAGTGATCAATGGAGTCTTTCGGCGTCGGTGCTGTATGAGGGATTCCAGGTTGAAGAAGGCACCTCGCGTCAATTGTTCTTTCCTTCTTCACCGAATCGCCTCCGTACCATCAGTCTACCGCTGGATATTCGTTACTTTGATCCTTCCGGCTTTTTTGCCGGGCTGGGCGTGGTGTATGTGAATCAGGAGGTGCAATTCCTTGATCCACGCACCATCACGGTATTGCCGACCGAAAGCGAAAACTTTACCTTGCTGAATGCTGGCGTCGGTTATCGCCTGCCCAAGCGCCGGGGCGTGTTGTCTTTCGAGGTCAATAATTTACTGGATCGAAAGTTCAGGTTTCAGGATTACACCTTTCAGATCACGAGTGAAGCCGAGAATACGCGGTATATCCCGGAACGCACCTTTTTGGGCCGGCTGGTTTTGAATTTCTAATCTCAACCACGAGGAGTAAGACCATGAAGCTGACTGGCGTTGAAGTGTCTGTGGATACCTTGAAAAAGGTTCAACCGAATACGTTACTGGTGGTTTTCTCTGATAAAGCCGGGGCTATAAAGGTGGTGCAAGTTGATAATGACTCCATTCCCAAGGGTGAAGCTTTTGTGCGAGTGAACACGTCTGATTCAGGGCAAGGGGGTTGTTGGGTTTGCGTGAATGGCTGTTTTGAATGGTATGACCCGTGTCCGTAATTGAGCGGGTGAATGGTTATTCCTGATCCGCATCGGGTTGAATGGTCTGAACCGCAGATTGCCGCTGATGGTGAGGATGACCCAGATGCATCTACTGGAGAACAGCGGTGGCGTAATCAGACAGTGCCGGTCGGATGCGCGGCGCACCGGCTTTGGAGAGGCGAAGACTGCTGGAGTCCTGGGTATAGGGACATACCGGCTGGGAGTCGCCAACCGTGCGCTCCCACTCAACTGGGTTCCGGCGATCCCTGCCGGAACGACGACGCGAGTTTTGTACAGCCTTCTAGTCGTAGCGATATCAAGTATGTACATGGGGCTTCCCCTGCATGCAACAGACCTGCTCCGTCAAGCGCCGATGCGCTGAAACAGAGACCGACTTGCTCGCCGCGCCACGTTGGGATTGGCTGGTCTGGCGTGTGTCCGCTAGGCTGCTCGCAGATAACTCGAAGCACTCCGGTGGTTAGCAGCGGGTGTCTGGCCCATCATATCGGCAGCCGGTGCCTGTGATCCGCTGGTCACCGTCAGTTCCGGCGGCTGTTCATTGAGCTGGAAGCTGTCAATTTCTGTAGACAGTTGGCCTGAAATTTGGGCAAGCTGCTGTGCGGAACCTGTTAGATTTTCGGCCAGATCGGCGTTCTGCTGGGTGATCGCGCTCATCTGGTTCATGGCCTTCAGAATTTCCTGAACGCCGCTGGCCTGTTCCCGCGCCCGCTGTTCGCCGTTTTGAATTCGCGAGGCTGGTTTGCTGAATCTCAGCTCCCACTTTGCGCAGCACTGTGGTGGTCCGCTCGCTCAGTTCGCTGGCGGTGCGAATTTGCGCTTCGTTGTTAGTAACCAGATTCTTGATTTCCTTGGCGGCGTCGGCGCTGCGCTGGGCCAGCTTGCGCACCTCACCCGCTACCACCGCAAACCCCCGGCCCTGTTCCCCAGCCCGCGCCGCCTCAACTGCCGCATTGAGCGCCAGCAGATTGGTTTGGAAGGCGATTTCATTCACCACATTAACAATAGTTTGAATTTTGTCGCCGGATTGGCGCACCGCTGTCATCGCGCTCGACATATTGATCAGCATTTCTGTGCCGGTATCGGCTTCACTGGCGACCTGGCGAATCCGGTTGGCGGATTCGACTGAAGCGGTGGTCATTTCCTGGGCGTGGCTGGCAATGGAGTTAATCGAAGCATTGGTTTGTTCGATAGAAGCCGCCATTTGCTGAGTCGCCGAAGAAAGTTGCTGATTGCCTGAACTGACTTCGTTTGAGGCGTCTTCCACGTCCTGCACCGATTTCCTAATGGTGTGCATTAATCCTTCGAGATGAATAACAAAGCTGTTGACGCTGCGGGTTAAATGCCCGATTTCATCCCGGCTTTGGTTGTGAATGCGGCAGGTTAAATCACCATCAGCGATTTGTTTCATGACCGCTTCGACCTGACGCAGAGGCGCAATAATTCGCCGCACCAACTCCATCATGACCAACAGCATCAGAGCGAATACGATGAGCAGAGCGACTTGGCTATTAAAAATAATCTGGCGAATTTCCGGCATGAATTCGGCATCAGGAATCATGATGCCGTAGAGATAGCCATTGCTGGTGGTTGAATAGTAAACGTGGTAGAGCGCATCCTTCACCGTCACGGGCAGTTGGCCAACCTTGCCGGCCTCGCCCTGAATTTTAGTCAGCCAGTCAATGCTGGTCTGTTGCTTGAGCTTCATGTCCGGATCAGGCGTATACAGCACAATCCGGCCCGAACCGGCGTCAATCATGAAGGATTCCATGTTTGGGGTAATCCGGTTTTCATTCAGGTATTTGAGAATGCCGTCCAGCGCCCAGTCCGTTGTGGACAATCCCAGAATTTTCCCCTGCGCATCGTGAATAAAAGCATCGGCGGTGACCATGATGACTTTGGCGATTTCATCGTAATAGGGCGGGGTCCAGTACAAATCCTTGTCCCGTTTCCGACTGCGATCCCAGCCATCCGGCAGCGCCAGGGTATACCATTCCTGTTTGAGATAGTTGTATTCGGGCTTGTTGTAATCCCAGGTGAATTCCAGTTTGCCGCCTTTGCTGTCATCGCGATAAACATAAGGGCCATAGAACTCCTGTTGTTGATCGAAGGCTTTTGGCTCAAACCAGAAGCCGCCACCTACCGCTTCCGGGATGTTGGCGACCATCAGGGTCAGCAGGCGATTAACTGCTGGTTCAACGTCATAATCAGGAAGAGACTGTTTGATGGCGTGCAGCGCACTGGCGGCTGACGCAATATTGCGGGCGCTTAATTCGGTTTTGCTCACCAGCCGATTAACGGTTTCAATGTTCTTGAGAAACATTCCCTTGACTTCGCTGTTGCGCAGATTCTCGAAGACACGGGCGCTTTGCAGGCTGAATAGGAACACCAATCCAAGCACCAGAAGGCCGGTGCCGACAAATAGCAGAGTCAGTTTGCTGCGGATGGAGAACATGACGATTTGCTCCAAAGAATATAGATGCCAGTCGTCACAGTATCCGAGCGCGTTGTTACAGCCATTGGTTTGTTGCATAACAATATAAATATCATGGATAACGGCCATATCGCCATAATCTTAAATCGCGCCCTGGCGCTGAAATCAGCCGAATGGCTGAAAATCCATTCTGCTGCTCGTGCAATCAGCAGGGTACAAAGATATTGCATCTTTAAGTTACTAAATACCATATTTAATTTAAGTTTAAAGCCATTGTAAAACGCAAGAACGTAGGTGGAAACCGCCAACGTCAAAATGTCCATGAATCCGTTTGACGAAATCGCCGTGGAAGAGGCGGTCCGCCTTCAGGAAGCAGGCGTCGCCAGGGAAATTGTGGCGGTGTCGCTGGGTGTTGCGGCCTGTCAGGACACCCTTCGCACGGCGCTGGCGATGGGCGCGGATCGCGGCATCCTGGTGGAAACCGA
>JAAUTD010000249.1 GCA_012031845.1 Synechococcaceae cyanobacterium SM1_2_3 | reverse complement strand
GTCATTTGAAAAATTCAAGGTCGTTGCGCTAATGCGCTATCCCCAGCGGAAGCGACTATTATTCCAGGACTTTCGCTTCGATTACAAAAACCGTTCGGGGTGGAGCCTGTCGAAACCCCGATTTTACCCATGAATGCCCTTCGACAAGCTCAGGGCGAACGGATTGAGCGAAAGTCCTAATTTCCTCATCATCAAGCTAATCCCTGAACATGGCCCAAATTCCTTTTCTATCCCGGAACCGCGCATGATCCGATTGCTGCACCAACTCATCCTCGATCAGGCGAACCATCATCCTGCCGCCGCCGCGCTCACTCACCGACAAACTACTCTGAGTTACGCAGCGCTGGCCGACCAGATTCAGCGAGTGGCGCACGGGCTGCTGGCGCTGGGTTTGAATCGGGCCGAACGGGTCGCCATCTATCTGCCCAAGCGGCTCGAAGCCGTTGCCGCGCTATTTGGCGCAACGCTGGCGGGTGGGGTGTTCGTGCCGGTGAATCCGCTGCTGAAGCCGGATCAGGTCGCCTATATCCTGCGCGACTGCAACGTGCGCGTTCTGATCACCGCCCGTGATCGCGCCGAACTGCTGGAGCCGCTGCTGGCCGATTGTCCTGATTTGCATACCGTGACGCTGATTGAGGATGACGCGGTTTTGCTGCCGCGTCTGCGCCATTTTCAGATTATCCATTGGCCGACGCTGCTGAATGCGGGTAGTTTCCGCTCGCCGGGGCGGGTGATTGACGCCGATATGGCGGCGATTCTGTACACCTCCGGCAGCACCGGCAAACCCAAGGGCGTCGTCCTGTCGCACCGCAATATGCTGGTCGGGGCTTACAGCGTGGCGCAATATCTGGGCAACCGGGCTGACGACCGGATTCTGGCGGTGCTGCCGTTCAGTTTTGACTACGGCCTGAGCCAGTTGACGACCGCGTTCGTGGTCGGGGCGTGCGCTGTGCTGATGGACTATCTGCTGCCCCGCGATGTGATCGCGACGGTGGCCCGCGAAGGGATTACCGGCCTGGCCGCAGTGCCGCCAATGTGGGTGCAACTGGCGCAACTGAGTTGGCCGACGGCGGCGGTAGACAGTCTGCGCTATATTACCAACTCCGGCGGCGCGATGCCCCGCGCCACGTTAACCGCGTTGCGCCGCGCCCTGCCCAACACCACGCCGTATCTGATGTACGGCCTGACCGAGGCGTTTCGCTCCACCTATCTGCCGCCCGAAGAAATTGACCGGCGGCCCGATTCCATCGGCAAAGCCATTCCCAATGCTGAAGTGCTGGTGGTGCGCGAGGATGGGACGCCGTGCGCACCCGGCGAGCCGGGCGAACTGGTGCATCGCGGCGCACTGGTCGCGCTCGGTTACTGGAATGATCCCGCCAAGACCGCTGAGCGTTACCGGCCAGCGCCCGGTCAGCATCCCGGACTGCCGCTGACCGAAATCGCGGTCTGGTCCGGCGATACGGTGCGAATGGACGAGGACGGTTTTTTGTATTTTATTGGCCGCAAGGACGACATGATCAAGACCTCCGGCTATCGGGTCAGCCCCACCGAGATTGAAGAAGTGCTGTACGCCAGCGGCCAGATCGCCGAAGCGGCGGCGCTGGGCATTCCGCATCCGGCGCTGGGTCAGGCCATTGTGGCGGTAGTCAAGCCGCTGCGCGAGGCGATTAACGAGAGCGAATTGATCAATCACTGCAAGCGGCTGCTGCCCAATTTTATGGCCCCGCTGCAAATCATTACCCGTCACAGCCATTTGCCGCGCAATCCCAACGGCAAAATGGACCGTAAGCGTCTGGTCGAGGAATTGCGCGGCCTGTTTGCCGAGTCAGAACCATGATCGCGGCCAAACCGGTTCATGCGCCGCTGAACCTGTTCCCGGTGGTGGATGACTGCCTGCACATTGGCGGCCTGGCGCTGACCGAACTGGCGGCTCGGATCGGCCAGACGCCGTTTTACGCCTATGATCGCCGCCTTCTGACTGAGCGGGTGGCGCTGCTGCGGCAAACCTTGCCGCCCGCTATCGAACTGCACTATGCGATCAAGGCCAATCCCATGCCCGCGCTGGTGCAATATCTGGCCGGACTGGTGGATGGCCTGGATGTGGCGTCTCTGGGCGAGCTGAAAATCGCGCTGGATGCCGGGATGAAACCGACGGCGATCAGCTTTGCCGGCCCTGGCAAGCGCCCGCCGGAACTGGCGGCGGCGATTGCGGCGGGCATTACCCTCAATCTGGAATCGGCGCATGAGCTGGAAACGGTGGCCCGGATCGGCCAGCAACAGGGGCGACGGCCCGTGGTGGCGGTGCGGGTCAACCCGGATTTCGAGCTGAAAGCCTCCGGGATGAAGATGAGCGGCGGCCCGAAGCCGTTTGGAGTGGACGCCGAACAGGTTCCGGCGCTATTGCGGCACATTGGCGCACTGGGTCTGGACTTTCAGGGCTTTCATATCTTTTCCGGTTCGCAGAATCTGCGAGCGAGCGCCCTGGTTGAAGCCCACGATCAGACCTTCGAACTGGCGCTGCGGCTGGCGGATTTTGCCCCCGCGCCGCTGCGCTTGCTCAATATCGGCGGCGGGTTCGGGATTCCCTATTTTCCCGGCGATGCCCCGCTGGATTTAACGCCGATTGCGGCCAATCTTGAACGCTGGTTGCCGCAAGTGCAGACCTTGTGGCCAGGAGTGCGGGTGGTGCTGGAATTGGGCCGCTATCTGGTGGGCGAAGCCGGGATTTACGTTGCCGAAGTGGTGGATCGCAAGGTGTCGCGGGGGCACACTTTCCTGATTACCAATGGCGGACTGCATCATCACCTGGCGGCGTCCGGTAATTTCGGCCAGGTCATTCGCAAGAATTACCCGGTCGTGGTCGGCAACCGGGTGACAGGCAGAGAGCGGGAAGTGGTGTCAGTCGTCGGCGCATTGTGTACCCCGCTCGATATTCTGGCGGAGCGGATGGAACTGGCGAAAGCGGAAATCGGCGATTTAATCGTGGTGTTCCAGTCTGGCGCCTATGGCTTGACCGCCAGTCCAGCCGCGTTTCTGAGTCATCCGCCTTGTGTGGAAGTGCTGGTGTGACCCAGTTCACATGCAGCACGGGCAGGATGCCCGCTCTACAACCCGCTTAGGATTGCTATAGAGGTGATGAACACCACCTTCACCCCTAACCTCTCCCGCTGAGAGAGGAGATCGCGTCAAATAACTGCCTTTCTCTGCATCTTTCCGTATCAGAAATTCGCATAGGGAAGTAATGCTTCTAACCCAGGAAAATGAACATGAATCAATTCTTCTCCCGCCAGATTGCCGTTATGGTCGGACTGCTGACGCCTGCGCTGGCGTTGGCGCACATTGCTCAAGGCGACATCTCCGGTGGGTTTGTCTCAGGTTTCGCGCATCCCATCCTTGGCCTGGATCACGTCGTCGCAATGGTTGCGGTGGGTCTGTGGGGTGCGCAGTTGGGATCGCCCGCGATTTGGGTGCTGCCCGTTACCTTCCCGCTGGTCATGACCTTCGGTGGATTGCTCGGCGGATTGAATATACAGATACCGGGTATCGAAATCGGCATTGCGGCATCAGCCATTGCGCTGGGCTTAATGGTGACCTTTGCGGCGCGTCCGCCGTTGTGGGCCGCCGGAATTCTGGTCGGGCTGTTCGCCATTTTCCACGGCTACGCCCACGGCGCGGAACTGCCCGAATCCGCCAATCCGCTGGCTTTCGCGATGGGGTTTGTCATCGCCACCGGGTCTTTGCATGTGATCGGCATCCTTATCGGACTGATCAACCGCTGGCCGTGGGGAATGCGCTCATTGCGAACTGGCGGGGCGGCAATTGCGGCCTGTGGCCTGTATTTTCTGGTTCCCCATCTGGTCGGGGCGTAGCGAGCCTTTGAATCTCCTAACGCTTCCCGCCTCTCGCGCTGGCATGGCGATGGGGCTGGCGTTAAGCGCCAATGCCGCTCATGCCCATGTCGCCAGCGCCCAGGCTGGAGCCTTTTACGCCGGTCTGCTCCATCCGCTGACCGCCCCGGAACATGTGTTGCCAATGCTGGCGCTGGGTCTGCTGGCCGGTCAACATGGGCTGAACAAGGGACAAGGCGTGCTGCTGGCCTTTCCCTTGGCGCTGGCGTTGGGCGCGTTTATGGCGTGGCTCTATCCGAATCTGGAATGGATGCCGTTGCTGAATCTGGCGAATCTGGCTTCGGCGGCGTTGTTCGGTGGCCTGGCCGCAGCTGCGCTGCGCTTGCCGACTACGCTGCTTTCTACGCTGGCCGCGCTGTTTGGCCTGACCCACGGTTACGTCAACGGCGCGGCGATCACGCCAAACCTGTCACCAGCGGTTTTTATTCTCGGACTGGTGACAGCGGCGCTGCTGGCGCTAGGCTACAGCCTGGGCGGGACCGCATATCTGTTGCGGCTAAAACCAGCCTGGATTCCGATTGCGGTGCGGGTAGCTGGTAGCTGGATTACCGCTATCGGCATTCTGGCGCTCAGCATGGGCGGAAGGACGCTGAGCGCCGGGTAACACCGTGTTCAAGCAGGCATCAATTCAGGACGAAGTTCACTGCGAATGAACACCAGTCCGCCGTTGCGGCTGGAAATGGACGCATGGCGCGAGCCAGCCAGCGCCGCGTGATAGTCGCCTTTGTGGTACTGACGATCACCGATCAGCATGTCGCCTTCCAGCAACAGGCATTCTTCCAGTGCGCCATGATCGTGGGTAGGTAGCTGACAACCTGGCGCCAGCCGCATCAGGAATGACTGAAAACCGGCATCCCGATCCACTAATAACATCTTGATTTCCGCGCCCGGCGCCAGGGTCCACCACTCCCCTTCGTTTTCACGCACGGTCACTGTTGCGGGCGATCCGGCTGCATCCAGCGCCGTTTCGATGGCATTCCAAACGGCTTCCGACGGCGGCGCCTCGGGTAAAAGCCCGGCCCAGGGAATCAACCGCCGCTCCCAAGCGGCGACTTGCGCTTGCAGCGTTGGGTCTTGCGCCAGATGAGCCTCAAACTCCGCCAGTTCCAGCTCACCAAGTGCGCCGAGCGCATAGTCTCCCGCCAAAGATTCGGCTTCGCTACGGTTCATGATTCCAGACACCCCTTGAGTTGTAACAACCCGCGCCGCACCCAGCTTTTGACGGTGCCGAGCGGGGTTTGCAGCCGCGCCGCCAGTTCTTCGTGACTCAGGCCGTGGAAGAAAGCCAGCGCGACGGATCGAAATTGATCGGCGGACAGGCGGCGCAGACATTCCTGAAGGGCATGGGACCGATGATCCACCGCCAGCGCCGCCTGGGGATCGGGAATCTGCAAGGCTTCTTCGGTCAGCGGCTCGGCCCACACCTCAACCGCTCGCCGCCGCCGCCGACGCAGGGCTTCAATGGCGCGGTGACGGGCGATCCCCATCAGCCACGACAGAGCCGGGGCGCGGTCGGGCTGGTATTGGCCGGCGGTGCGCCAGATCGCTAGATAAGTTTCCTGCAACACGTCCTCAGCGGCATCCTGCTGACGCAACAGCGCCAGCGCAATCGCATACAGGCGACCACTGGTCAACCGGTACAACTCAGCGAAAGCCTGACGGTCGCCACGGGCGAGCAGGACAACGGCAGCTATACTGGCAGCTATGGCTACATCAAGGGCGGCTGGCTTGGCGAGATTGTGGACTGGGGACGGACGGCGGTCTCGGTCGATTACTACAGCGGTT
>JAAUTD010000248.1 GCA_012031845.1 Synechococcaceae cyanobacterium SM1_2_3 | reverse complement strand
GTCTCGATAGCGTTGCGTCCGGTCTGCGGCGCGTCACTGAGCAGAACGACGCGGCAAAATCCTTGAATGCGACCGCTTGGGCGATGGGGCCTAAGCCCGCGCCCGCTTCGCCAGCGGCGGCTTTCAAATCGGCATGGCCGATCCAACTGACCAAGGTGGGAATCGGGGCTTTCAGACTGATGATCCAGGCGTCAGGAGCAACCGAAGCAAAGTTCAGCCCTCGCCGCGCACGTCAAACTCAATTTTCCAGCTTTCCCCGCCAGAGCGCGGCACGGCTTCCAGCCGCAGCGTGCCGACTTCCGTGACCGCCGCGTGCAGCCGCACCGGCACAACTTCGCCCGGTTGCCGATCTTCGGCGGGCAGCGTCGCCTCAATTTCTTCCAACTCCTCCAGCTCGTCGGCGGCCCATTGTTCCAGCACCGCGCCCACCTGATCGGATCGCCGCACCGAAGAACCGAAGAAGCGGAACCGCACCGGTTCGCCGACCACCAACCCGACTTCCTGCGGCGGCAATTCGGCCTGGGTGCCTTCTTCCATGCCAAAGGGCGCAATGCACAAGGCTTCAATCGGGGGCTCCATGCCCGGCACCGCCGGCATGGCGCTTTCCACGCCGACGTAATACGACTTGGCGGCCCCACCGCGAATCCGCACCCCGCGCCCGCGCCGCACATAACCGTAATAGGCCGCGCCCCGCGCCACCGCCAGATCGAGATCAGCGCCTTCCAGCAAGCGCACCGGCGGCGCATTTTCCGCCGCCAGCCAGCGATTAAGGATGTCCAGAGTTCGCGTCAGCAGTGTTGGCGCTTTGAACACGCCGCCGTTGAACAGCACGGCGGTAGGATGCAGAAAGCTGGCGTGATCGGGGATGGGCCGGTGAAAACCGTCCAGATCGCGGGTGGCGTTGACCTGTCGCCCCAGAAACGCGGCCAGATGGCGGGTCATCGCCGCATCCTGGGCGTAAGGCAGGCCCAGTTTGGTCAAAGCCGCCCGCGCCCGGCCCGTCGGGCGAGCCGCCGCATCCACCCACGGAAAAAAGCCTTCGATTAACGTGGCGCTCAATTCTTCGCGGGTCAGTTCAGTACGCAGCGTGCCGCCGATCAGTCTGGAACCCCGGCTGGGCACCACGATGGGCGCCACATCGGCTTGCGGATTGCTGAACAGAGCTTCCTTGGCATGGCGGCAACCGTGGGTCAACGCCTGCAATTGCCAAGGATCAAGATTGACGCCTTGCCCAGACAGCTTGGTGCGAACGGTGTGAGCCAGGGCCAGATCCATATTGTCGCCGCCGAGCAGGATGTGATCGCCGACTGCGACCCGCACCAGTTCCAGCGACCCATCGCGCTCGGTGACCGCGATCAGCGAAAAGTCGGTCGTGCCGCCGCCGAGGTCTACGACCAGAATGATGTCGCCGACCTGAACCTGTTTACGCCAAGTGTCCTGCGCGGCCAGAATCCAGTGATACAACGCCGCCTGTGGTTCTTCCAGCAGCACCAGATGGCCCAAACCAACCGTCGCCGCCGCTTCGGCGGTCAGTTCGCGAGCCGCCGGATCGAACGAGGCGGGCACGGTCAGCACCACGTCCTGTTCCGGCAGCGGCGCGTCGGGATGTTGCGCATCCCAGGCGGCGCGCAAATGAGCCAGATAGCGGATGGACGCCGCCAGCGGCGACACCCGTTCCACGGTTTCTGGCGCTTCGGTCGGCAGAATGGCCGAACGCCGATCAATGCCGGGATGACACAGCAGCTTTTGGCGCTGGACACCAGCCGGATCGGGGTGCGGCTACCCATGTTGCGGGCCAGTTCGCCCACGATGAACGGCGATGGCTCGCTCCACGGCAGCGTGCGATCTTCTGGCCGTAATTCATCGGGGTGCGGCAGGTACAGAAATGACGGCAGCATGGGCCGCTCCTCAACCGAACCGGGCGCGGTCAGTTGCGGGATCGGCTCAATCCATTCCACCACCCGATCCTGGTCGCTGGCGATCAAATCTACCGCCGCCATCACGCAATGCGTGGTGCCCAAATCAATGCCGACGGCATAGCGGGCCGCACTCATAATTCCACCTCCGCCGGGGCCAGCACTCGCACATCGTGACCCTCGGCCAGCTTGGGCAGATGGATTTCGGTGACTCGCCAGCCGCGATGCGCCAAGGTCCCGGTGAACGGCGGCTCGCCCACGACGTTGCCGGTCAAGCGCACCGTCGCGGCATCGAACCCGGCGGCCAGGGTCAATTTCTCGCCTTCCGCCTCGGTCCGCACTGGCTCAAAGCGCAGATGATCGCGGATCGCCTTGCGGCAGCCTTCATGCACCACCCGCGCCGCGCCGCCGATCTCGGCGTCGGAATAGGCGGTGACGTTATCTTCCAGAAAGTCTATAAACCGGCCTTCCTGTTGCAACATGGCCAGCAGTTGCAGCGCCGAATCGGGCGAAGTTTCCCGCAATGGCGGCGGCGCGATTGGCGTCGGTTCACTCTGTTCCAGCCCGGTCACAGCGCGGGCAAAGGCGTGATCCGCCAGAATCCGCCCGAAGGCCCGGATCGCCAGGGTCAGGCGGTCGAAAAGGCTCAGTGATGAAGCATTCATGCAGCAAACTCCCAGGAATAAACAAGACTTGGATTTGCATTATCCTATCACGCAGCACTTAACCGCTAATTGCTGCAAAGGCATCCCCGAAACCGGTGGATTTCGCTTATGATGTTTAAGATGAGTATTGGCGAATTCCGATACGGTCGGCTAGATTTTCAGTACAGCGTCAGTCGCCCGGTTTCCTCCAAAATGAAGACCTGCACGATTTTTTATCAGGAGTGGCAGCATGGCCCGCATACTGATTGTTGATGACTCGCCCACCCAGACCATGAGTCTCTCCAAGATACTCAAAAACATGGGCACGAAATCATCACCGCTAAGGATGGGATCGAAGGTGTTGAAGTCGCCAAGGCGGAATTGCCCGACCTGGTGCTTATGGATGTGGTTATGCCGAAAATCAATGGGTTTCAGGCGACCCGAAAGATCGTCAAGGATCCCGCCACCGCGCATATTCCGGTGATTATCGTCACGACCAAGGATCAGGAGACTGACAAAATCTGGGGCGAGCGACAGGGCGCCAAGGGTTATGTGGTCAAGCCGGTAGATGAGGATGTACTGGTCGAAACCATCAACAAGTTTCTGCCCTGATCGATCAGTGTGCAGCGCAATGCTGCCATGCTCCTACTACCGCAAGGGATCGGCGGCGGCATGGGGATAATGCCGCCGGAACGCCGCCAGACTGGCCTCCGCCTCGGCCTGTCGGCCCTGGCGGCGCAATTCCGCGATTTCCGCCAGCCACTTCGCCTGAGCGTCGGCCTCTGTTCTGGCCTGCTCATGCCCGGCCACGGGCTGATTACCCTGTTCTGACAGCGTTGGCGAGTGTCGCTGACGCGATTCCATTGCTGCTGATTCGGGCGCAGCCGCCGCTGGCGCGGTTGGCTGATTTCTCTGCTCCCCCCCTTGATTTGGCGCTTCCCGCCAGCGGCGCAACCTGGTCCGCCGCCGCACTCGGCCGGAGCTGTGCCGCCTTCTCCTCCTGCAACACGGTCGGCATCTCACTCATCTCGCTGGTGGGTGGCAATAATCGAATCAATCCCACCGTCAGCATGACCGTAGCCGCCAGCGTCAGCGGCGACCGCCACATTCGACGGGGACGTGGCTTGGGCAGCGGAATCGCCGCTGCGGGCTGCTGCTGTTCCTCCAGCGCCGCTTGCGCCGCCAGCAAAATGCGCTGATCCAGCCAGTCCGGCGGTTCGGCATCGCGGATTTCCCGATACAGGCGGGTGATTTGAGGATCATCAAGCGGATCCAAGCTGTTGGATCGGGGATCGTTCATGGCTGGCCTCCCAGACCGCGCCGCAAGCGGTTCAGGGCGTACCGCAAGCGGCTCTTGACCGTTTCCCGCCCCGTTCCCGTGGCTTCGGCGATGGCTTCGAGTGACAGTCCGGCTTCCTCCTTGAGTAGAAAGGCTTCGCGCTGGGCTTCGGGCAATGCCGCCAGCAGTTGCAGCAGGCGCGTCGCCTGACTGCGCCGCTCTTCCTGATAGTCCGGTTGCGTCTCCACTGGAGCGGGCGCTTCGGCCCATTCCGGGCAATCGTCAGCGTAGGAGACCGGCAGGCGGCGACGACTGGCGCGATAGTGATCCATCAGCCGGTGATGCGCCAGGGTATAGAGCCAGGTGGTGAATTTGGCTTGCGCGGCATAGCTCGACCGGGCGGCGATCACTTTCAGCCACACCTCCTGGAACAATTCTTCGGCAGCCGCAGACAGGTTGCACTGACGCAGCAGATAGCGATAGAGCGGCCCCTTGTGGCGGGCATAAAGCTGAGTGAAAGCCGCAGCGTCGCCCGCGCCATAACGCAGCATCAAGGTTTCGTCGGCATCAGGTTCACTGGACATGGATAGGGACTTTAGCCACTCGCGGGGTAGCGGGAAAGTCCCTTTGGTGGTCACACGGGCTGGAAGCCCGTGCCACATCGCTGATCGCAACGGGGATCAGCGCACCATTGCTCTGATGCGCTAGGTTTGCCGGGATCAAGCGACTGCGCCAGACTGACCAGATGCAGAAATTCGCCCCGGTAGCCGAACGGATCAGCGCCACGCCCGCTGCGGGCCAGCGCCAATATGGCATCGTAGTCAAAGCCGCCGGTATGGCGTCCGCCCCGCAACAGTTGCCCAAACCCGGCCACGGCGGCGGCAAACCGAAAATGTTCGCTGGCGTCCCTGGCATCCTTAATCGCCTGATCGCGGCGAATCGGCCATTCCAGCAGTTCGCTTGCATCGCGATCCGGCTGTTTGTAGCGCAACCGGAGGAAGGCGATTTCGTTGCCGCGATCAGCGACCGTTTCCGCTGCGGGCGGGCTGTAGCGCAACGGCTCGGTCAGACTGCCGCCGCTACCTTTCAGCGCAATTTCATAAAGCGCGGTGACGGTGTGACCTGCGCCAATGTCGCCTGCGTCCACCGCGTCATTGCTGAAATCCTCGCGCCGCAACACCCGGTTTTCATAGCCGATCAGCCGGTATTCCTCGACCAGCGCCGGATTGAATTCAACCTGGATTTTCACATCCTTGGCGATGGTGAGCAGGGTGGCGCTCATCTGTTCGACCAGCGCCTTGTTGGCTTCCTGCAAGGTGTCAATGTAGGCGTAATTGCCATTGCCCGCGTCGGCCAGTTGCTCCATCAGCCGGTCGTTGTAGTTGCCGGTTCCAAAGCCGAGCGTGGTCAGGGCAATCCCGCTTTTGCGCTGGGTCTCCACCAGATTTTTCAGCGCCTCGAAGTTCACCGTGCCGACGTTGAAATCGCCGTCAGTCGCCAGAATCACCCGATTGACGCCGCCCTTGATCAATCCGTCGCGGGCCAGGTTATAGGCCAGTTGAATGCCTGCGCCGCCCATTGGTGGAGCGCCCGCGCTCAGTCGATCCAGCGCCGCCTCGATCTTGGCTTTCTGATGGCCGGGCGTCGGTTCCAGCACCACCCCCGCCGCGCCCGCGTACACCGCAATCGCCACCTTGTCTTCGGCCCGCAACTGCCGGGTCAGCAGTTTCAGCGCCGATTTGAGCAGGCCGATCTTGTCGGGCGAATCCATTGAGCCGGACACATCAATCAGGAACACCAGATTGGCGGGCGGCAACTGGCTTTTCGGCACGTCATAACCCTTGATCCCCGACCGCCAGCAGCAGGGTTTTCGGATTCC